>JAHEZK010000008.1:0-50772 GCA_023251115.1 Nitrosomicrobium frigidum (SeqCode)
CTTCATTTTCACAAAAGTAATTCCTAAAATCAAAGCAAATATCAAAAGCCATGAAAGTAATTGATAATATATCGGAATTTTATACGTTGACAAGATTTCGCTAATAAGGGTACCAGTCAGAACTGCTATCGCAATAGCTAGGAAAAGAAAACTGGAAACTCTAGATTCAATTCCTACATTTTTATGCAATGTTTCTATAAACTCTGTCTCTTTAATTTAAAGCATCTAGAAAATCTTAAAACCCTCATATAGTTGTGAATGGTCATATACGCATAGCTGCAATAAATAGAATAGGAGGCCAATTCATATCAAAGCACTTATTGTTTTGAGCCACATTTAGGACAGAATTTTGATCCTATTTTTAGAGCATGGTTACAATTATGACAGTTGTTACCGGATGCAACCTGTGTGAGATCCTTGAACATATCAGTTACGGCTCCACTCGGCTTGAAAGACTCATCAGTATCTGGAAGATAATCGTCCTTGTTTGATTGATTATTTACCTCATTAATGTACGTCATCAATCGAGGTACAGTCTTGTTCTTTCCAGGAACATTTACTTGATCACCCAACCAAAGTGCAAATTTTTTTAGTGTCATTTCAGGAGTTGAGAAAGTTAGAGAATGTGTAGACATATATTCTTCAGTTGCAGCTCTCCCGTTGAAGATCTCCATGATAAATTACAAGAATATCGAGTTTTTAATTATTGCGAATTGCCGCACTTGGGACAGAATTTGGCAGCTAAGGGAATGGAAGATTTGCAGTGGATACAATTCTTTTTTGAATTTTGGCTTTTACCTTCAGGCTTAATTGTTATATCAACAGGTCTGAGTCTGGGTTCGCTTAGTTGTTCAGGTTCGGGTAAAACATATTGATCTGCATCCGTTGATCTGTTGCCAATGCTTCCACCACTGTCAACAAACGCATTCACTCCGAATCCAGAACCAGAGGAAGGCTGTGCAATGCCACCAGTGGGATTTTTCATTGAAGAACCCTTATCTGTTGCAGATTTCATT
Organism: Nitrosomicrobium frigidum (SeqCode); assembly: GCA_023251115.1. Lineage (GTDB taxonomy): Archaea > Thermoproteota > Nitrososphaeria > Nitrososphaerales > Nitrososphaeraceae > TA-21. The sequence continues at coordinate 1,017 of JAHEZK010000008.1, forward strand.
TCCAATATCACTCTAATGGCCAAAAAATTTAATGCAGACAGGGAAATCATAAATTTTGCAATTTTGCTAAAAAATTCTTTATCACCAATTTTTCCTTTTTTGTAAAGTTGAGTATCATCAATAAACGATTCATAATGTTCTTGAGTCTCGTTTACTAATTGTTTTAACTTTTCGCTCAGACCTCCAAGCGTATCGACTCCAAATGACATGATTAGTAAATTAGTATTGCAGTTTTATAAAAGTTTGAATACACAAAGAGGGAATTTAAAATACTTTATTTAGAAACATATGAAGTTAGTTGTTCTGACAATTTGTTTTGATTAATTCAAATAGCCCCTAAATAATATACTTTGTTTAACTAGAATTCAAGTTATGGAGGGGTGGTCTAGACTGGTTATGATACCTGCCTTACACGCAGGTGGCCATGGGTTCAAATCCCATCCCCTCCATACCGATACTTTCTAAATTATTTTGGTGATTTGAATTGGTAATATCAAAGTCTTGGCAAACTCATATTCATGAATTGAAATACAATAAATTAAATTAAATACCACGGCAAGACAACAACACTATATCGAATGACACTAATTTCTGGTAAACTGATGTATATCGGTGTCATATCTGTTATTATAATTGCCGTCGCTTCCTATGGATTGTTTTTTTTCTTTCAGAGATCCAATGAAACGAGTATGAGAAAGTATATTCGAACAGGAATTAGATCGTCAGATAAAGTCGACTAGCTCAATTTCTCAACATATTGGCTCCGATCTGCGGCTGGTAACTACCATGCTTCAGCAGTTGACCGATTCCACATATTTGCAAAATGAAATGTTATCGGGAGATAATGTTACGAAAATACTTGAAGAAAAATTTGAACAGCTTAACTCTGTCACGAAAGTTGATAGCCTTTTGATTACGGATGAAGAAGGAGTCATAACTAACCAGAAGGTATCAAAGGGTTTGAAAACGTTTGTGAATATTGATATTTCATCTAATGAATATATGAAACAAACCAGAGAAAGTCTTCAGCCTGTATATTCTAATGGTTTTACAGGAATAAGGCATACGATTCTATTTTTAAGATGATATATGGAAACAACTTTACGGGAATGATCTTTACTCCCGGACTAGAATTGACAAAGAATTCAACTACTGAGGATGGAATTGTATACATTGCGCCATTTCATGGATTTCAGAATAAGATCCCTGCAGATATTCAATCTAAGTTCTCTCAATTGACTCAAGATGTAAGGAATAAAAAAATTATAATTCCAGAATGATTCCTAAATTGGAAACCTATTTTATTATTACAAATTACAAATAATCTCTGGTGGTAGAAATTAGAAAGTTGAAAGTTCGTTATACATCAGCGTACATGGTAAACTCATGTGGGTGAGGCCGAACAGCAAGTTCCATGTGCTGCTTTGCAGCATCGTCAATTATACGTTCGATGACATGTTTACCAAATATTGGTTTCAAGAAGTCAGAGTCAGATTTTAATTCTTCAATAGATTCTCTTAAACTTGCCGGTAACTGTTTAATTTTATGTTTTTCTCTTTCAGCGTCTGTCATCTTGAATATATCAGCGTCTACATGATCCCCTATTTTGGGATCATTTGTTTCAGTTCTCTTTTTTATACCATTAAGCCCAGCTGCAACAATTGCAGAAAAAGCTAAATATGGATTACATGATGGATCAGGGGCTCTAAATTCTATTCTTTTCAAATGTGCAAATTTTTCTCCCTTATAATGGGCTGGAATTCTAATTATTGCAGATCTATTACCAGTACTCCAAGCAATATAAACAGGGGCTTCGTATCCGGGTATTAGTCTTCTATAAGAATTTGTAGTGGGTGCAACGATGGCTGCTAGAGCCTTTGCGTGATCCAGTATCCCACCAATAAAATACCTCGCTGTTTGAGATAGCTCGGCGTATTTGTCATTTGGGTCATAAAATAGATTTTTTCCTTTATTCCAGAGACTTACATTAACGTGCATTCCAGAACCGTTATCCAACGCGATTGGCTTTGGCATCATTGTAGCTATCATATTATGTTTCTGTGCGATGTTTTTGACAATGTACTTGTAACTTTGAACTGAATCTGCGGTATTAACCAGGGTGTCGTGACGGATATCAATTTCGCATTGTCCTGCAGTTGCTACCTCATGATGATGCGCATCACAAATTATACCGAAATTCGAACTCAGAACATCTACACATTCATGACGATAGTCCATTAGGGTATCTCCAGGTGGGCTTGGCAGATATCCTTCCCTCAAACGAAGAGTGTAGCCAACATTTTCAGTTGACCAGGGTGCTTCACGAGAAGTTATTTCATAGCTCTGACTGTGAAATGAGGTTAATGTATTTACTTGAAGTTTATCGAAAACAAAGAATTCAACCTCAGGTCCCCAGTATGAAATATCATAACCGTTCTCTTTGACGTATTTTTCAGCATTCTTTGCAATTCCACGTGGATCGGCAAGATAGGGGTCTCTTTTCTCACCACCGGATATAATATCGCATATGAGTCTGGCTGTTGGATACTTTTGTATCCAAGGGATTAATGCATATGTGGACGGATCAGGTCTTATTATCAAATCAGATTCGTGAATTTCTGTAAAGCCCTTTATTGATGAACCATCAAGTTTGGGAAGCCCGTCCTTAAAATCGTCCTCTCTCAGCATATTAGATGCCATCGTAGTATGGTGAAATCTTCCGAATAATCCGGTGAACTGTAAATCAACATATTTTATTGCATCCTCTTTGATTTTACGAAGAACATCGTCAGTAGTGTACGTTAAGGATTCAATTTTTCCATTAACTATTTTATAAGGCAATCAGAACCGATTATATTATTCTCATAATTAAGTTTTAAATTGAGATAATATGATTTCGTTTGACGTGTAGACTTTGGACAATTCTTTTTACATTATTAAAAAAATTACTTGATTAAAATTTTAATAAACTGGTATTTAAATAGAAATTACTAAAAGGTAGAAATTATTGCCAAGTATAGATGATAATAGCAACAACATGAGTAATCCCGAAAACATGATCGGCTTGGAGTTTATACTGGAACTTTTAAAAAAAGAAACGCAAATTCCCCAGATCCAAGCCATATCACCTGACATTTATAGAAAAATTGCACAGATAATCAGGGACCTTTCGATCCAAAAATATGAAGACTTGGAATTGGACATACATCATGAACTCATCAAATTACTAACACTATCTACAAAATCATTGTTTGAATTAAGAATCCGAAAGCTCTTAGAAAGTTCTAACGGTCAACATCTGTCATATCCTTCATTATTGTCTAGCGATGACTATTCAAAATTAACTGATGAAGAGAAGTTTATTTTTGAAGAAGAAAGAAAAGTTTCACAAAGAAAGGAACTTATCATACAGTCTTTAATTGACGGAAATGTGAACAATTTAGATACAATATCAAGAATCATAAGATCCAAAATGATTATCATCAGATTTTTAGAATCTACGGATCAGTTCATGGGGGTTGATATGGCAAAATATGGTCCATTCATTAAAGAGGATATTGCGATATTACCCTTTGAAAATGCAAGATCTTTAATCGAAAGAAAAATTGCCATTGAAATAAATGATTCAAGATTTCACGTTAAGGAAACATAGATATTTGTTTTTATTTATTTTCATGAATAGTAAGTCTTCTTGCCTCACAATGGAATCGATATTGACACGTATATCCTACTCACGATTTATCCCATAATTTCATTTTTTGCAATAGGTTTTGTAGGAAGGAAATTAAATCTAAATGAAGCACTGAAGTATTTTTTCCAGGGTGTAAGTTGTCTTTTATTTGCTTTATTATACATTGTCATGATCCCAAGAGGAGGAGCTCAGGGTCTTGCGATAGTTTTGATATTATTTGGGATCTTGTTATTATTTATGGCAAGAAAACACAAGGTGTCACCAAAAGATAAAACCCTATAATATGGGATTCTGGTTCCAAATTTGTCTAGTCTAAATTTAAGAATTTTTATTGTTATGAATGAGAATATTTTCTTCTTCTGTACTCAATTAGTCCCATTAACTGATATCCGTACTCTAAATTGTGTTTCACATGATTTATCCCATGCGAACCATGCGGAATGAATTTACCGTCTAACACATTCTCCACATACGTCTTTACTTTTCTAATCGAAATTGTTGCGTGTTGCAGCTGTCTTTCATTTAATTTTCTTCCCAATTCTTTTTCAATTTGATGACTAAACTCTACCGTTCCGATAAGTTTTGAATATTTTTGTAATTTGCTATAATTTACGCATAAATCAGTTATTTTCTTGTAATCTTGTTCTGGTATCTTTGTAAGCAATTCATTCAGTTCATTTTTTTTCCTATCCGTAATAAAACTAAGGCTATTGACAAGGTCTTTCTTGCTTAGGGTATTTTCCTTTAGTATAGTAGGCGAAGTCAGCACGGAGTTAGTATCATTTGGTTTTTTCTCATCGATAGTGATGGTTTTTTGTAAGTCCGCAACTATAGGTACTGATGGTCCAGACACATCTAATTTATTATTCATGGCATCGTGCTTGTTTTTCAGATAATATCTTTCCAATCCATAGAGATTTACCTTTTCTCCTCTAATATCATGACCTCTTCTAATTATTGAAATAACATTCAAAATAATTTTTGGATAATAGTTTCTATGGTCGTCATCGACAGTTTCATAATTCTCCATTATATCCTTGTATATACTAAAGATAGCATCGCTGACCACCTTATTCATTAACTGGTTTTCAGAATTCACATTGGTTTCGTATTTTCTACTATCCAAACCTCTTGCTCCAATCGTTAGAAAGTCACAGAGTTCGGCTTTTGAAAAAATATAATTATTTTCGTCGCATGTCACAACTATTGCTTTCATAATATTTATCCAAAATTCATCGCTGTTAGAAGTAGCCAGATTTTTCATTAATGACAAAGTATTCTGTTTTATTTTATTATCGGTTATTCGCAATTCATCTAATGTTTGAGAAAGTATTCTTTCTGGATTAAGGGTGATATTTTTGTTTGTCAATAATTGTTCACTCTTATTATGCTATAATACTAATTATAGTATTGCTATTTAAAGTAAATTTCTAAAAATTAGTTAAAATTGTTATGACGCTAGATTCCTATTTAATCTAAATCTAATGAGTTTACTTACGACCAGCCGTATCATATTATTTTTAGTATTTTTCCATTATTTTTTCGAATTGTAGTAGAGAGCTGACTTGAAACTTTTTCAAGCAGGCGGGTAACTTGATCTTTTTTGGTCCCCTTTGAAACAATTTGAATTCTTATCGTTGGGATATTATTATTGATGTAACCCCGAGGATGGGTTTTTAGATAAAGTTTGTCATTTGGTGCAGATGCAACTATTTTTGTCAACCTTGACGAAATCATAGCCTCACTAATACCTTGAACAAAGTAATTAATCTCGGCTATTGTAAAATTGCCTATTTCCTCCTTAATTTGGGGTAAAATGCTTCTTAAGACTATTGCCTTCATTTCATTTGGAACACCTGGTAAGCATATTATCCGTGTTTTGTTAACAGAAAGTAATACGGCAGGGGCATTTCCCACAGGATTCTGAATTGGAGTCGATCCGACTGGAATTTTCGCCATCTTCAATCTTGCTTTATTTAATTTCACTTTTTGGTGCCTGTCATTATAACTTTTTTTTACCATATCCAGTGCTATATTGTTCAAAACTAAATTTTTTTTCAGTGCTTTACCAATTCCTAGTAATGTTTTATCGTCATACGTTGGACCCAATCCCCCACAAACAATTATCCAACCAGGTTTTCTTTTAAGAGAATCTGTTAATGCCAAATTGATTTCATCAAAGTCATCTCTGATTACACTGACCTTTCTTACGAATCCACCAATTCTAGTAATTTTTTTTGATAACCAATGAGCATTCGTGTTTAAGGTAATTCCAGAAAGTAACTCATTGCCAATACATAAAATTTCAATAATATGCATTAAATTATCTTGAGGTGGAATTCAATGTCCTGTATGCTGGGAGTTATTGATGTAAACCGCATATTTGAAATGCAAACGTAATATATCCAACTATTTTTGCAGATTGTCTAAAAGGGTAGAAATTATTAGTATCTTTTGGCATTAATTCATACTTTAATGAAGCAGCTTCTGCCTTTGCTATAGATTGCCGTACTAGGTAATTCTCAAGTATGGAATCCCAAGGCAATTGAACGCCAGTGTCTTTGCTTTTGGCAACTATGGAGACTATCCTATTTGTATTGTTTTTGTCTAGAATCACAGAATATTCATAATCATCTTTTTCTTCCAGTGGATCACGTGTAGTAAATGGATCAATTTGAACATATTTCTTAATCTGTTCTCTCATAGAGACTGACAATTTATTCATTAATACCAGATCTGCTAAAGTTAGTGTTTTTAATTGACTTGGAGATGGGGGTTTTATTTCAGTGGATGCCAGCATAGGATGAAATTGATAAATTCATGATTATATAATTTTTGATGTTTATAAATAGCCAAGGGGCTCAATATTTATAGAATTATAAAGATTATCAATACTAAATCCATTGCCGGGGTACCCAAGCTAGGTAAGATATATGATTCCCTAAAAGGGGTCAGCCTCGAGATCAAAATTACCAAAACCGATGCGCAAGCTGATGTTCGCGAGAACTCGTGGGTTCGAGTCCCACTCCCGGCGCTCTAACAGCGATAGCAGTGAGAATTCTAAATTTTATTAAATAGGTCTTGATTTACTGCAGTAATGCTGTGCTGTTCTTAACCACATTGTGCAATTAGTTCATTTTCATGCGTGAAACATACATGTTCAAGTTTTGTGTAGTCTTGAAAGGAATATTTGCAACCACATTGATATTCTAGTATTTTCTTATTTACCTTATATCCGTTTGAAGAAACTAGCTTGGACATAGTATATTAGCAATAAACACATATATCAACTTTAATTGGATGTTGGAATCTACTGCGCCTTCTTGATTCTCTAAGTTTGAAATCGTCCAAAATTTCTTATATGATTAGATTAAAATAGATCACGACAGATCAAAGGAAGGGAGTGTAAAATAGATTTATTTTCATTTTTAATTTTTAAATTATCTAGAAAAGAAATTTCCGTGTTATTTATGATGGTGTTTCTCTCCATTGGATTTAGCACCTTCACAATCTTTGTAAATTATGCATTCGGAACGGCTCAAACAAATAATTCTGAATTTAATTTTGTAGCTGCAGGAGACTTTGGTTGTGGTAATAATGCGAATAGAACAATAACCAATATGTTACTCAGGCAACCAGAAGTGGTCATAGGGCTAGGAGACCTATCGTATCAGAAAACCCCAGATTGTTGGTTTCGTGTTGTTTCTCCATTAGATACCGATGGAAGATTAAAAATTGCGATTGGAGATAATGAGATGTTTCCTGCTAAATTTACTGAATATATGAAACATTTCAATATGGATAGTCCATTTTATTCATTTGATTATGGAAATGTTCATTTCGTTTCAATGGCAACAGCCAAAAATAACGTTATACCATACAATGAAACTTCAGAACAATATAAGTTTGTTAACGATGATCTCAAAAAAGCGTATGATAATAAGAGTATTAATTGGATAATAGTATATACATTTAGATCATTCTATTCATCTAATACGACGCATCCGGGGCTTGATGAATTGCAGGATCTTTATCACCCACTGTTTGATAAATATGGCGTTGATGTTGTTCTACAGGCCCATAATCATAATTATCAAAGGACATACCCTCTAAACTACAATGAGACTAGAACTTTTACTCCCATAATAACGGATAGAAACACTGAGAAATACGAGAATGACCCCAAAGGACCCATATTTGTCACCTTAGGAACGGGCGGAGAAGATTTGTATGAATTTACAGGCCAGGCTCCTTATGTCATTAGTCAATTTCTGAGACATGGGTTCTTGAATATAGATATAGTGGAAAATGGAAAAAGGTTGAATGCCGTCTTTTACGAGAACAGAGAAAACTCGGACAAGGACCATTTCTCTATAATAAAATAGGTATGAAGTCTGGATAATAGGTAGTAAGTCCCTTGCAACTAATGATATTGAAATGTTTGACCGATAAAAAATTAGTCGAAAATACTGTTTGTCATTCGTTAATTACATCTTCCAGTAAATATTTTGGTATTTTAGCCAATTGTTCTACTTTCCAATGACAGCTCCAGCAAAACCCACAAACAACGCATGTAAATTGTGTCCTTACTTTACACGACTTGCATTCTTTATACTCCAACTCTATACTGTTTCTCAAATACTCATGCTTATGGTACTTGTTTTTTTTCCCGATTAGTCGGGAACTCATTTCTATCTATCTAAATTAAGCCCATTCTGAAATATAACTCTTTTAATTAGCGTATCATAATACCAAATTACATACCGTTCTTTGTAGTATAATAGAACAAGAATGTATTTTGATACAATGATATCATAAAATAGTAATATAATGTCGCTTAGACATTTTTTGATTGTGTTGATATTCACTATCAACATATTAATGAATGTGAGGTAAATTGATCTATATTCCTATTTGTATTTTGAAATCAAAATTATTGAAATAAATATAAAGAATTTGAGTTACTTTTGAATATCCTATTAGACTGGCAGTTGTTTACTTCCACCCTCTTCGATCGCCTTCTAATAACCCAGAATCACCATGAATTCTATCGATGTGTTTGGATAACTCTTCGTTGTTGTTAAACTTCGATGCGCAATAAGGACATGATACTTGAGGACTGTTTGACATGGTGGTATAGTTGGATCTGTTCAAATTAATTCTTTCTTTTGACTAATTATCCGGATAGGCTAAAAGCAAAGATTGAACTCAATATCATGAGAAAAATATCTAGTGTTTTTCGTAAGATATCAGATCATCATCTGTTTCTATTATCCATTCCACTAACGTATCATCTAACCTATGATATTTTAAATGCTCTCTACGTTTTTCTTTAATTATTTCTTCCTTACAAATTCCGCATTTCATGAAAAGATTTGGGAGTGGTAATGTCAAGGTCCAATTTTAAGATATATATCACTAGTGATATTTGAGATGCCTACCACGACTGTTTTCGAATGTAGATGAATCATAATATCGATTAGAATTAGATTGTAGATTGGAGTACAACAACATTACTGGGAGAGTCAAAAAATAAAAAAATAGATTAAAAGGAAAAAATGAGTGTTTTTAGATTCTCGATTCTTTTATTGAAGTTTGTAGAAGCTCGCCGATTTCATTGTGCATTTTCAAGAAGTTTAATCCTTTCTCCGTTGTTTTGTATGTTTGTGAGCCTTCTAAATATTCTAGTAAATTATTTTCAATTAGTACAGAGAGATACTCCCTCAATTGAGCATAGCTAAGAAAAGCTTTGTACATTATTCTGGTCTTTGTTGTCCCACCATTTGCTGCTTCTAGGATCATTGCTACTATTTCTGTTCTACTTCTGTATTTCATATCAAGATACACTAAACTTATTTATTTTAATGTATTGGCACAATAATCTAGAACATAAATACATTGACCGAATATTCTAATTTGTTATGCTCTATGAATCTGCTTAATCTGAATTTTCGATAAATATTGAGAATAAAAAAGTTTGGGAGTCGCTAACTCATACTCCGGTCATTATGCAGTATCTCTTGTAAGCACTTCGTTGAGCCAATTACTCTCTGTCTCATCATTCTGCACATCTTCTGATGGGGCTGATTCTTGTTTTTCATTGTTATTAATATTCTCAGAGATAGGCGCCGGGTCGCTAACTTCGTCAATAATCTCTTGACTTTCAATTTTTGTCTCTTCTAATTCAACGGTAGGAGCTTCTACGTGTGGTTGAGTAATTCTTAAGAGAAAGCTTGTTATTTCATCTTTTTCTAGCGTAATTCGATCTAGTAATTCGATTGAATTTGTATTGATTTGTTGATAAGTGTCTTCAGCAATATCATTACTTCTGTACTGTAACTTTGCATCGAAAATTATAGTTTTGATAGTTGTACTCTGTGAATCCAGCTCTTGTAGTCTTGAATTCAAAGCATTTATGACGTCTTGTTCATTGTTTTCCAAATCAACGAGTCTCTTCTCGTATATTAAATGCAAAACTTCAGCATCGTCTTTCATTAGATCGTTTTCTTCAACCAAGTTTTCAAGAGCCTTAACTCTCTTGATTGTAAGACTCTTCTGTCTAAGCACTTTTTGTGCTTCCATACGCCACTTTGGGATAAAAATCACGTAATCCCCTTGCACGAGCAGTTGTTCGTATAATAGCTGTTTTAGTCCGATTGAACCACAGTCCACGCCGACCGACTCGATAGAACCATCAATATCAGTAACTAAACCAATTACTTTCCCCACATATGCACCGTACATATCTTTTACTTGCTTTCCTACAAATTCGAGCTTTATATCGCTCATGAGAATTTGTCGATATATGGATATAATGATGGCATTGTTAAAAATAATCAATAATTTAGTAGATGTTTTAAAACTTGATGAACCGAAAGATGAAGATTCTTGACTGAATAAATATGTATAAGGACAATTTTGTATTAGTATTATGAATTTCAACTCCGTTTACGATTTTTCAGACAAAGAAAAGTCAATACTTGATCAACATTTTTCAAATACAGATAAGCACGTATTTGCTATTACAACTCCTCGACAAGTTGATAGAGGCGCGCTTATGTCGAGATATTCTAGATCAGATAAAACGATGAGGAAGATTTTTTTGGACGAGTTTATTACTAATCCGAGTAGAGGAAAGGAGTTCTATAGCAAAATCCTATCAGAATATGGCGATGATTCTGTTGCTGAATTGGGAGAAGCACAAATCGCAATAGAGTGGGTTTCCAACATTGCAGCTAAAAAGATTGAGGATCAAAGGATTGGGTTGTCCTATTTAGAAAAATCATCTCGCTACATACCATTTGATCAGAAAGTTGGTAACACGTATAAATATTATAGGGACGAAAAGATACTCGGATCAAAATACGCAGATCAATATATAGAATCCTGTGATTATGCGTTTGATGTTTATAGTAAAAGTATCAGTGTAATGCAGAAATTTATTTCGGAAATAGAACCCATTGATGATTTCGTATATTTTGATTCAATTTCAAAAATAGAAAGTCCTTTTTCGAAACTAATCGGTGAACAGGATATAGAATCCGCCAAGAAGGTATACAATAGTACTGTTAGATCCAAGACTTTAGATATTCTGCGTAATTTGTTGCCAGCAGCGACTCTTACCAATTTAGGTATAACAGGAAATGGTAGAGCATTTGAATATCTCCTAACAAAATTGTATTGTTCTGAATTAAATGAGCTCAAGGAATTGGCCCGTTTAGTTAATTCTGAACTTGATTGCGTTATACCATCTTTTATTAAACGTGTAAATGAAAAACATGGGAAATCTCTTCAATTATTTATGATAAATACAAATAAAGAGATTTCAAAATTGACAGATAAATATCTGTGTGATATTCAACCTGACTTTTCTCCTGCGGATGTGAGATTGATTGATTATGTAGATAATAAAGATGCAGAAGTAAAAGTGGCTTCTGCAATATTGTATGAAAATGCACATGGACAGTCACTTCATGATATAATCAAGTTGGTTGGATCCTTTCCGCAAGAGAGAATAAATGAAATAATCTCAGCTTATACAAAATTTCGTGAAAATAGGAGACATAGACCGGGCAGAGCGTTTGAGATGGTCGAATATTTATTTGAAATGTTTACCAACTTTGGGATGTTCCGTGACTTACATCGTCATAGAATTCTCACTATGGAAAGACAATTACTTTCAACTAAACATGGATATGACATCCCCAAAGAAATTATTGATTCAGGTCTCGAGAAGGATTTCAAAGACTGCATGTCCCTTTCTAAGAATACTTATGAAAATATTGCAAAGACATTACCTATTGAAGGTCAGTATGCGGTTAATTTTGCTTATAAATATCCATATTTCATGAAAATTAATTTAAGAGAACTTTACCATATGATCGAATTACGTACTATAGCACAAGGGCATCCTGACTACCGCTACATTTGTCAACAAATATATAAAAAAATCAATGATATTCATCCACTACTTACCAAAGGGATGAAATTTGTAGATTTGAATCAATATGAACTTGGTAGATTTGATACTGAGAAGAGAAGAGAAATGAAGAGAAGAGAATTGTTATCTCCTAAGAATTAATAAAACACCACTAAAACAACAAAAAAAGAACTAGAACCACTTTTCCAGTGACTGGTTCTTATTTTTATCTGAATCTTGAACTTTTTGTAATGCGGAATTAACACGATCTAATGAAAAATTCCTTTCACTACACAAAAATTGTACTATCTTGCCATATTCAACCGACTCAAATTTAATGTCTTCAGTACTAACATTTGCAACTCTTGGTTTCAAGAATATTTCCCTAATCTCTTCATATGGAATATTAGATAATGGTTCTTGAAGTTGGTCTATGTTTTCCAATTTTGAATATTTTTGAATTAGTTTCAATGCAGTCTTCGGACCTATGCCTGATATGCCGCCAAAGTTATAATCCGTTCCTATTAAAATTCCTACATCAACCATTTGTTCAATTGTTAATTTAGTTTGCTTGAGTATATCTTCAAGATAATATATTTCTATAGGAACATCAATGTAGGCGTTCCTATTGGGAACTTTTCTTTTACCACTTATTGTGACATTTCTTACCAGTCGTTTTGCACCGAATAAGATGGAATCATAATCCTGACTTGCGCAAATATGGACTAGATCAGAGTTGGTTAGATTTGACGCAGTTGCTTCTCCTTCTGACGGAGCTTGTATTGTTGGTATTCCTAAAAAAGAGAGCAGCTTCTTTGATTCGTCTATCATTTTGTCGGTCAGGACTGATGTTGCTTGACTATATTTTCTTGCTTCTTCCAGTTTCCCCTCGACAAGTGCTTTCTCATATTTTTCAGCAGCTACTTCTTTAATTTGATGTCTGCGTTGGATTTCATTAACTTTTAGAGGACTAGATACTCCGTCAAAGACATAAACAAGTTTGATACCTTCTGCTAGTAAATTGATATTACGATAGAATAAGCCGCTCAAGTGACTGGTTACTTCTCCTTGAGAATTAGTAAGAAGTTCCCCGGTAGATCCTCGAATTGTAGATAGAAATTGGTGAATAGTATTGAAAGCATCAACAGCAATTATTTTATTTGCAAGATCACCTAACTTTATGTTTGTATAAGTTAGAATTGGTTTGAGATCTAGGCCCATTAATGAGATTAGATTACATGATCTTTGTTTTATTTTTTTTCTATTTTATTTTTTCTACTTTTAAGGGAGTCAAATTGGACAGTATTTGGAAAAAAGTAGATAAGGCAATTTGATTATTGTAATTCTCATTATGAGTCTGCTTATGAATATAAGTACTGTCATAAGTGTACTGAATGTTGCAGTCTTATTGACGTTGTTAGTAATTTATGCCAAGATATATTTCAAAAGTAAAGCGGTATTTACCATTGGCCTCATGTTTTTTACGGTTATGTTAATGCTTCATAATTTGATAGCTATATATGCATATTTGGTTATGGCTCCCCTTTATCCTAGTGATTTGTTGCCATATTTTGTAGCTATACATCTGGCAGAACTTATTGGAATTATAGCACTGTTAAGAGTAACTCTATGAACACGAAGGTTCAACTATAGCTTAATTAGAATTCGGTTAAAATTTTGATATTAGAAATTTTTAAAAAAATGAATATTGGGGTTATGGTTTAACCTTCTTCCCAACCTTTTACGAACAGACCACTCTTCTTTAGTGCAATAGGCTGACCTGGTGTATAATCCATTGGTCTCATCCAAAATATTGCTTTAGTTGGGCAAACGCCGATGCATGCACCGTCTGAAATGCATCTTTCAGGATAGAATACAAAAGCTTTACCTCTTTTCCATCCTTCAACTGGTTTTACCCTCAATACATCTGGACCAAGAGAAGTACAAATTTCGACACATAGAGCACAGCCGATACAATGTTGTTCGCTAATATCTGGAAGTATTGCTACTGGCATTTAATTCACTTAACAAGAAGTAAAGTCGAAACTATTTAAACACTGTGCTATTTTATAACACCGATATAAAATTCTAGTTTCTCATTTCGCTCAGTAGGGTAACTATAAATTCAAAAGATAGAAACTATATTTTAAGCGGTTTAATGTGGTTCGTAAAATCACAGTACTTGTACCTCTCATAGTTGCTAGTATAACATTGGGAATTTTGGGTTTAACATTTGTTCCAGAGGGAGTAAAAAATAGGAGTTTAGATTTTTCAAGAGGGACGATAGTCATTAATAATCATTCAATAAGTACCGAGATCGCTGAAACTCCAGCTGAGCGACAGAGGTGGCTGACTTTTAGAACGGAACAGCTCCCGCTTAACTCTTCACTTCTTCTTGTATATGACAAACCGGATTTGTATTCTCTATGGCTGTTGAACATACAATTCAATTTAGATTTGATTTGGCTTGATAATTCAGGAAATATCGTTTACATGAAACAAAATGCGGTACCATGTAGTAATACGTTGGATGCCGCTAAATGTACCTACAAGAATACAATTCCTTCAAAATACATTCTCGCAGCAACATCTGGATTTATCAAATATCACAAGATTACAAACGATTCAAAGATAAAATTAATTTCGATATAGATGTGGAATTTAGTGCAAGCTAGTTATGATTATCATTTGGTTATATCTTGAAAGTCCCGATATACTTGTTTTATTTCTTCAATTGAAGCTTCATCCTCAAGTGTGCTAGTGTCACCAATCATCTCAGAATTTGTACTGATGGATTTTAGCAACCTTCTCATTATTTTTCCACTTCTAGTCTTTGGCAGTTTATTTGTAAAATGAATTTCATTTGGAGTAGCTATTGGTCCGACTGTCTTTCGAATGTGATTAACGAGATCTGCTCTTAATTCTGGAGACTCTTTATATCCACTTTTAAGAACCAGAAATGCGACTATTGCTTCTCCTTTTTGCTCATCGGGTTTACTGATTACAGCTGCTTCGGCTACTGCTTTGAACGAAACAAAAGCACTTTCCAATTCCATGGTTCCTAATCGGTGTCCGGCAATTTTGAGTACATCATCTGATCTTCCCAATAACCAGATGTAGTTATCTTGATCTATAAGTGCAAAATCACCAGAATAATAAAATCCTTGAAATTTGTTCCAGTATGTATTAACATATTTATCGTCATTGTTCCACAGAGTCATCAACATCCCTGGCCAGGGTTTTTTGATGACCAAATATCCCTTACTATTGGGTTCCACATCGATACCGTTTTCGTCTACTAATCCAATATCTATTCCAGGTACTGGAAAAGTTGCTGAACCCGGTTTCATAGGTATTGTGTCAATACCCAGACATTGACTTATCATAGTTCCACCTGTTTCTGTTTGCCACCATGTGTCAACTATTGGGCATTTTTCTTTTCCAATAGTTTTGAAGTACCATAACCAGACTTCAGGATTTATTGCTTCACCCACAGTCCCTAAAAGCCGCAATGAAGATAAGTCAAAACTATTAGGGAGTGACAAGTCGTATTTCATGTATATACGCAATGCTGTTGGAGTAGTGTATAGAATTGTTGCCCTATGTTTTTCGACCAATGCCCAGTATCTATCAGGTGTCGGATAGTCAGGAGTTCCCTCATAGATAATACTGGTGACTCCATGCAATAAAGGACCGTATACCATGTAGCTATGTCCTGTGACCCATCCTATATCTGCGGTGCATAAGAAAATGTCTTCGTTTTTATAATCAAATACCCATTTTGCTGTTGCATAAATATGGGTAAGATATCCTCCGGTGCTATGTAGTACTCCCTTTGGTTTTCCAGTGCTGCCGGAAGTATATAATATGTAGAGGGGGTGAGTACTTTCAACAAGTTCAGGTTGACAGTAGAATTTTTCTTTTCTTACAAGTTCGTGCCAAAGATGGTCTTTGTCCTTTAAGTTGATTTCATTCGTTCCTCTTTTAAGGACAATTACATTTTCTATTGAAGGTGTTGTTTCAATTGCGCTATCGACAATTTTTTTTAATTCAAGTATTTTCCCGCGTCTTATTCCTTCATCAGCAGTAATAATGACTTTAGATTTTGAATCATTTATGCGATCTGTTAATGCTTGGGAGCTAAATCCGGTAAAAACAACAATATGGATAGCTCCAATTCTGCTACATGCTAGCATTGCAATCGGCAATTCAGGAACCATTGGCAGGTATATCGTAACTCGATCTCCCTTTTTGACGCCCAAATTGCGCAATGCATTTGCGAATCTGTTTACTTCAATGTAGAGTTGATTGTAAGTAATAGTACGAACGTCCCCAGCTTCGCTTTCCCATATTATTGCTGCTTTATTTTTATTGATATTATCTATGTGCTTATCGAGACAATTTACTGAAGCGTTAAGCAAACCACCTGTAAACCATTTTGCAAAAGGTGGGTGCCAGTCTAAAATTTTGTCCCATTTTTTACTCCATATCAAATTGTCTGCTTGCTGCGCCCAGAATTCCTCTATATTCTCTAATGCCTTTTTCCTTGTTTCATGAAGAATTTTACCTTGGAGATTAATTTCTAGAGTCTTGTTCTCATCATCCGATATTGTTGTTGAGCTTTTTTGCTCTATCATCTAAATGTGTAATTTCATACTGTTTGTATTAAAAGGCTTGTATGTGTGCTATGAATAATATTTTATTTTAATTGTTGTGTGGGAAGCTAAAGGCATATGCCTTCTACTGCCAACAATCGGCGGATATAATGTTCGTTTGTTTGAATTCTGGGATGAAAAAAATAAATCCATGATGGAGAAGAAATGAAATGTTGTTAGAATGGAATGAGAAGATAAAAGCGCACTTAATGTGGATTTGGGGAGGAGAGGATGGTTTTATGAAGAGGAAAAAAGAAGGAATGTTTGTTGTAACGGAGAGAAATCTGATTTTTATTACAAAGACCAACATGTCATATAGAATTCATGAAGTGCATTCACATCGTCAGCTATTACGATTCAAAGAGAATAAGGATGTATTTTTGCCTTTAGAAGGATATGGCATTACTGAATTAAGGAATGATATTGAAAAAAGCGATCAAAATATTGTATTTGCATTTGCTCAAATTTCAGATATGTATTTTCTTGAAAAAAGATGGGGTAGTCAGCTTAAAATGAAAGCCAACTTTGAGGAAAAACAGA
Organism: Nitrosomicrobium frigidum (SeqCode); assembly: GCA_023251115.1. Lineage (GTDB taxonomy): Archaea > Thermoproteota > Nitrososphaeria > Nitrososphaerales > Nitrososphaeraceae > TA-21. Next base: position 18,322 of record JAHEZK010000008.1, read on the forward strand.
AAAATTACAGCTTTGCAATTGTAAGGGGTTGGGTGAAATATCCCGCAAAAGATCCCTTACTGTTTCAACATGTGGATTGGAATCCAATAATAGATTTATACAAAATGTCATAAGAGTTTGTATTTACTTTTGTTTTCGTCGTTTTTGGGTTTTAACTAAAAAGGATCCCCTTGCTAAAGAAAGGAAATAAAATATACAGATAATATCATTACTTCTGATTGTTTTGATGGAAAATAGTACCATTGGTAAGAAATTATTTCTTGTAGGAGTGGGTCCAGGGTCATCGGAATACTTGACAGACATAGCAAAAAATGTAATAAGAAAATCCAAATATTTGATCGGATATAAATACACGCTTTCTATTGTAAGAGATTTGATCATTCCTAATTTCCATCAGGTCTATGAAGTAACCATGAGAGATCAGGATCAAACTTATAATGAGGTGTATAAAAAAATGGGAAAAGATGAAACTTGTACCATTCCTTTCACTGGTGATGTAAATTTTTCAGAATCTGAAGTTGTTGATAGATTGCTGGAAATTTTTGGTAAGGATAATGTTGAATTAATGCCTGGAATAAGTTCCATTCAAGTTGCTGCTTCAAAGGCAAAAATTCCGCTGGACAAGACTAGAGTAATTAGTTTCCATGTTACCGAGGATATTGGGGATAAGAAGAAAGAGCTAGTCGAAGCCATACAGGATAAGAAGAGTGTGATCCTGGTACCTAGACCATGGAACAATAATGCAGAAAAAAACTTTATGCAATCAGAAATAGCCTCATATTTAAAAAACGAGGGCATAGATACATCAACTCTAAAAGTTTGGGTGTTTGAATTTTTGACGACGGAAGAAGAGCGCGTATTTAGAGGTAGACTGAATGAATTAGAAAAAATGAACTTTAGCCCACTGTCGGTAATGGTTATTGATCAGGTTAGTCGCAAAACGTATTTGCAGTTTGAATGAGAAGTATTGGTTTGCATGGTGTATGTTTTTGCTATTCTAAAAAATTTAAACCTCCAGATTGTACTATTAAATCCCATTCAATAATGGCACTAAATAACAAAATTATAGCTACTATTCCTATTTCAATTCCAGTATGAATAAGACTTTCTTTAATATTGCTTCTCTTTAAAATGCGAATTAAGAGCAGATAACTTCTGGATATGGCTATGCCGTAAGATACAAGCTCCATAATTCCAAATATTGTTAAAAATACAAGTATTGGTGGTATCTGAATTGGTAAATCTCGTGTTAAGATCATAAAAATATTGCCTGTACTGAGTCCTGAAAAAAGACCAAATACAATTCCGAAACCTGGGAGAAACATTAGAATTGAAATTAGAAAGTTATTGAGGAATATACCCACACTATCAATATTTTTGATTTTGTTTTGAAATTGCTCCTTTAGAAGGGTTGAAGTAGATTCGTCTAAAGTGACAGACGTTCCAATAATAAAAAAGATTAAAAATGCAACAATACCAAGTCCAAGATAAAGCAGCCTCTTCCTAAGGTCGTATTTGTACATGTATACCAATCACAATGTTTACTTTTTAATAATGTATTGAATAAAACAAAACCTTTTTAGCGTTTATGATTGTTCTGTTCAATAACAAGACTTGGATTCGGTTTCTGTTGCATTGATTTATGCGATAAATAAGGGATATCAAGTTCATCCTGATGCTTTCGCCTTTCTAAAATCTCTTGATTGTGATGTTGAAAAAATAATCAAGACCATAGTTGATGCTAAAAATAAATTCAAAAAAAAGTCACCAATATTAATCGATGATATAAAAAGTGCAATTTCTGGGGATAGTGATAATAATGATCATATTGACGAACCGGTCATAGCTGACACTAACTCAGAAAGTAATGGGGAAAATTACAAGATCATTTTTGACCCTACGTATAAGATAAACGCACAAGACGATAAGGATTTTGTTAAATTATTTGATAGCCGATACAGAAAAACTCTGAAAATATTATCAATACGTTCGGAAAGCAGGCAAATAAGAAAAATAAAACAAATTAAGGATCTTAGGAATAAATCCAGGTACACTTCTTTAGAGAGCGAGGGTGAAAGGGGAAGGACATTTGATTCTGCATTCGTGGCAGGATTGATTATGTCAAAGAGAAATAGAAAAAATGATGTAGAGCTGATCATTGATGATACTACTGGCAGTATTCCCGTGATATGTAAAACAAGGGAGCTTATCAATGAATCATCAACGCTTGTCTTGGATCAAATGCTGATGTTGGAAATTTCGGTTGGTAAAAGAAATTCAACTGATTTTGTAATTAAAGATATTATTTTTCCCGACATTCCAGAACATGTTGCGTCAAAATCTGGTACAGAGTCGTATGTAGCCCTTATTTCAGATTTACATGTAGGTAGCAAATATTTTATGGAAAGTGAATTCAATGACTTTGTAAATTGGCTATCTTCAGATGACGATGAAATTGTACGAAAAATCAAATTTGTTTGTATAGCAGGAGATATAGTTGATGGAATAGGAATTTATCCTAATCAGGATAGAGAACTAATCGACATAAATATTAACAAGCAAATTTCCTATGCGGCGGCCCTACTCCAAAAAATTCCCAAAAGGATGCATGTGTTTTTGATTCCCGGTAATCATGATCCTGGAAGAAGAGCCTTACCGCAGACTGCGTTGACAAACTTGCGTGATTTTCAACCCTTGGAAAACTTTAGTATTTTAGGTAACCCCTCATATGTTGAATTAAACAAAGTCAAGTTATTGATGTTCCATGGCCAGAGTTTGGATGATGTGATTGCTACAGTCCCGGGATTGAGTTATTCGAAACCTGTGGAAGCAATGAAAATTTTATTGAAATCTAGACATTTGTCACCAATATATGGCAACCGTACTCCAATTGCTCCAGAGTCCGAGGACATGTTGGTGATAGATGACGTTCCTGACATATTCCATGCCGGGCATGTACATATCACCCAAGTTGGGAGATACAAGGGAACACTTATGGTAAACTCTGGAGCATGGCAAAAACAGACAAAATTTCAACAAACAATGGGTGTTACGCCGACTCCTGGAATTTGTGTATTAGTCAATCTGGCAACCCTTCAATTTCTTAAAAAAGATTTCAATTATTAATGTCATGAATTAGAGGCGACAGAATTGGATCACTTCTAATAGCTTCCTTTACAGACGAAATGGGAATATGCAGTTTTATTCTTTGGGTCCTGCCGTACCGGCCCTGGTTCACAATATTGGTCGTTATCAATCCTAGTTGATCCAACTCTCCAACAATTTGTGTCATCCTTCTCTGAGTTAGCGGCTCCTGTTGAAGTCTTGAGCAAAAATTTTGATAGATTGAATAAATTTCTCCAGTACTTGAATTTTTAGATCTTATTGTAGAAAGAATTACCAATTTGGTATGGAGAGTTGAGTTGCTCAATATTTCAAAGTTGGTGTCGCTGTCAATTTTCTTTTGCGCATGTCTGATGTGTTCTTCTGAAATTTTCATTGTCATTGATCTTTCTGCAATTTCAGCAGCAACTCTCAAAAGGTCAATGGCCTTTCGAGCATCGCCTGTTTCTCTACCGGCGATTGCAGCACATAAATTGATAACGCCACTAGGAATGACGTTGTCATAGAATGCAAGTTTGCATCTGTCAATTAAAATTTGTTTTAATTGTTCTATTGTGTATGGGTTGAAAACTAGTTCTTCTTCGCTTAAACTACTCTTGACTCTTGGGTCTAGTTTATCCTTAAAAGTTAAGCTATTCGAAATACCGATCAAGCTAATGAATTGTTCTGAAGAAATTCTTTCATTAGCTCTTGTAAAGTTATACAAAATATCATCGCCTTTTTTATTGACAAGTGAGTCTATTTCATCTATGACAAGCACAACCTTGATTGACTTGCGTTTTATGAAGTCAAGTATTCTGTCCGTGGCTTCGCTCATAGACAGGCCTGTAAAAAACACTTGCATTTTTTTTTCTTCTTTATTTATGCCAAGTAATTCAGCGATTTCATATAGTATCTTGTATGGTGTGTTTGAATTCTTTGCGTTAATAAATGGCACTTGGAGATTAATGTCAAGTTGTTTGGTCTTGTTATAAAGGTGGTCAATGACGTTTTTTACTACAGCTGTCTTTCCTGTTCCAGGTTTTCCAAAAATCAACAAATTAGATGGACGCCCTTTTTTTAGTATGACAGACAGAGATTGTGCGATTGCAGTGCTTTCTTTAGTTCTGAATAATAGCTTATCAGGAACGTAGTCTATAGTCAGGACTTGCCTGTTTTTTATAATATTCTTATTCTTAATTGCGCTATCAAAAATAGTGTCTAATATGTCATCATCATCCAATTACAGACGCCTCCGGCACCCCTCTTTTTCTCCTGTATCTCAATACAATAAACTCATTTAGTACGTGGTATATATATAAAATAAAAACTCCTAAATCAATTTTCTTTTATTTATTTGTTAATTGTCATCATTTCTATAATCAGTTGAGACATATAAAATTTCAATGAGAAATGCAGGGGTGGAGTAACCACCTTATTTACTGTTAATGTTTGTTAACTCAAAAGTAGAAAAAACTCCTTGATATGACCCCTTTATTTCTAGTGCAGACTAATTAACAGATATCTACAATGTAAAGACAGCAACATGACCCCTTTATTTCTACTGGAAAATATTTGGTAAAGGTTATCGCAAAATTGATAACTACAATTGTGTCAATGATGCTCGAATACTACGTGATAATTAGTTAACAATAGCTGAGCTCTTTGTTAGCTTGTTAATCACTTTAATTGTTAAGTGTGATGTGATTTCAAATCCCATTCTGTCCGTCTCAAGAAAAAAGATTAGAATCGAATTGGAGGATGAAAATGGGGAAAAATACAACTTAACTCTCCAAGGGACTTTATCAAAAGAAAAGATAATGAATCTAATTGAATTTGTGCAATTGTTTGAAAAAAATTCTATCAATACCAGTCCAGAGCATAGAGAAGGCGGTACAAAATTAGCCTCAAAGTTATGGAATTTAATTGCCGAGAACTTTAGATATCACGCCTTTACCTCATCTGATCTAGCAAAAATTTACAAGGATATGTACTATGATTCTATCCAGCTAAGTGTCGCCTCTATCTACTTGTCACGATTCTATCTGAAAAAACAGCTTACAAGATCAAAAAACGGCAAACAATGGGTTTACGCCATTGTTAAAGAAAGCCAAAATAACATTGGCGAATATTTAGAAAAATCTAACCATCCGAAATTGTTGTCTGTTCCAACAGTTTACGACCTTCACCTGTGATTTTATATTTGTAAGGCCTGACACTCTCATCTCTCATGACAATATTTTCCGAATACATCTTTTTGAGCAATCTGGAGGTATGTTCACGCGATTTGTTAATTTTTCTTTGAATCTCCCGGGAAGTTAATGGTACTTCCAACATCCTTAGAATCGAATCCACTGTATTCGCCCGTAAAGTATCTTCCTCTCCAGGTGATATATCCTCTCCTGTGACATTCAAATTCTTAGTCACAAGCACGCTATTATGTGATATCGCTTTATGTGAACTATCCTTGGCCATATCACCAAATTTAGCAGTTGCCAAAAATTCATTTTCCTTAATGATGTTTTTTTCTGAATTGATCTTCTGATCAATCACATCCAATTTACTTCGTAGGTCGGAAATAATCTCGTTATATTCATCGAACTTGTGTAAATATCCCTCTATCAACATATCTTTCATCTTATAATCTCGTTCATCCCGGCCTTTGATATCTCTGAAATAACCAATATACAAAAAGGCGAAAAAGGATAATACTAAAAATATCATTGAAATCAAAGTATCGGATAATGAATAATCCAAATTAAAACCAAATATATTCATGTGATATCATGTGATTAAACACGGACATTTATTAAATTTTTTCTATATTAAAACTAGTTTTCTTATCACATTATCCATCAAGGATATCACATTACTTAATGTAGAGTTACCGATTTCGTCACTAGGTTTATTTAATATCACATTCAATTGATCGTTCAACTGATTCAGTATCGCAAAGGTCTCCACATCGACCACATTAAGAAGTCGCAATAACAATAATGTGTAAACGGTCCTTTTTACCTTGTTTCTACACTGGCCCAATTGTCGATAATACGCACCTGCGGAGATGTTTCCGGCACGTTTTTCACGCAGTACTTTATTGTAAATAATTGATGTTTGTTTCTTTGTAAATATAGAATTTTCAATAAAATGATTGAAAATTGAAGTATAATTAAGATTGTCGCTTTCCATATACTATACAAATTTGTATAGTACTCTATTTAATTTATTTTACTGTACTCGTTTTGAGTTGTATCTGTTGAGTATAGACTTGTCTACATTCTCTGATGAGATTATTATTATACGAGTAATTAGTTTGAGAAATGATGGAAATACAGAGCACAGAACAATACATTTTGAATGAAATCAAGAGACAAAAGACATTGTGTTTTCCACTTATAGACTCTGAAAACTCCTTTAAGACAATAGAGCTGGCAAAAAAATTAGAACAGCTAGGAGCTTCAGCAATTTTAGTTGGTGGCTCATCAACTTCAGATCAAATTGAATTGTCTAGTTTTGTGACGGAATTAAAGAAGAATGTCAAGATTCCTGTTATTCTATTTCCAGGAAATATCACAGGAATATCACCAGCGGCAGACGCAATTTTATTTAGCTCGTTACTAAACTCCGAAAATCCATATTATATCACAGGCGCCCAAGCGCAAGGAGCCTTAGTTGTAAATAAGTATAATATAGAAGCCATTCCTACCGGCTATCTCATAATTGGAGATGGGTCTACTGCCTGGTTCATAGGTCAAGCCAAGTCCATCCCATTTAACAAATCAAATATTGCAGTAATGTACGCCCTAGCTGCTCTGTATATGGGCATGCGATTTCTATATCTTGAAGCTGGATCCGGCGCGTCACAAAATATTCCACCAGAAATGGTAAGCACCGTAAAAAAATACTATAAAGGAATATTGATAGTTGGTGGTGGGATTAATTCTGCGGAAACCGCAAAAAAAATATCTGATGCTGGGGCAGACATCATAGTTATTGGTACTATGATTGAAAAAGTAAAGGACTGGGAGTCAGAATTTGTTAACATCATCAAAGCACTAAGAAATTGACTAATCATGCTAATGAAAACCAGGATACTCAAATTCCATCATATTATGTAAAATATCACCAAAAAATTTCAAAATATCTTGAAGACGCCATTTCTGTAGCCCAAGAGGCTAAAAAAAAGGGTCTCGATGTTTCTGATAAAGTTGAATCGCCGATAGGATACGACTTACCAGACAGGATAGCAAAGATACACGAAATTGATATTTCCAGTAGATTAAGAATACTGCTGCCAGAACTAGGAAAAGAACTAACTGCATTAAAGATAGCCGAGGAAATTGTACTTGGAAAATACGGGGGAATCACTATTGAAGAAAGACTAAACAATGCGGTAAGAGTAGGACTATCCGTTGTAACTGAAGGTGTGACTGTAGCCCCTCTACAAGGAATCTACGATGTTAAAATAAAAACAAATGCCAATAAATCTGAATATTTATCAGTTTCTTTTGCTGGTCCAATAAGATCCGCAGGTGGAACTGAAGCTGCCGTAACTATGCTGATAGCTGATCACGTCAGAAGAATTGTAGGATTAGACAAGTACATAGCAAATTCATTTGACGATGAAATTAGTAGATATGTTGAAGAATTAAGGATTTATGAAAGAGAAGTGGGAAATTTCCAGTTTAAGGTTTCAGATAAGGATGTCATCCATTGCGTAAGTTCTCTTCCTGTAGAAATTGATGGGGTTGATACGGATCCTGTAGAGGTCGTGGGTCATCGGAATCTTCAAAGAGTTTCTACCAACAGAGTTCGTGGAGGTGCACTAAGGGTAATGAATGATGGTTTGATAGGTAGAAGCAGAAAATTATTGAAGATTGTGGAGACCCTGAAACTGGAAGGATGGGAGTGGCTCAAAACTCTTGAAGGAGCAATTCAAACTCCAGAGGATGATGCTGTATCCCACAGGATGACTGAAGTCATCACCGGAAGACCTGTTCTTTCAATGCAGAAAAAAATCGGCGGTTTTAGATTACGGTATGGCCGATGCTGCAATACTGGATTTGCCACAATCGGAATACACCCAACTATTCCAATATTATTAAACTACGCAATTGCTGTAGGCACACAAATAAAAATTGACGCACCAGGAAAGGCTTCAACTATTGCGCTAGTAGACAGTATCGAGCCACCAATAGTAAAACTCAATGATGGAAGCGTTATGAAAATAGAATCAATAAATCAAGCAAAATCCATAGCAAGTAAGGTTACAAAAATTCTTTACCTAGGTGATATTCTAATTAGCTACGGCGATTTTCTTGAAAACAATACTCAGCTTCTTCCTTCATCATACGTTGAAGAGATTTGGGCTCTGGAATTAGAAAGTAAGCTTGCCAGCAAGGACCCTGATTCATATTTTAAAATATTTGATAGGGAAAGGTTAACCGAATTAGTTCAACATCCATTAGAAAAGAAACCATCAATTATTGAAGCATTTAAGATTAGTCAATTTTTCGAAATACCTCTTTATCCTGGATATGTTCTTTACTGGACTGCGTTAACTCTAGATGAATTCAACCATCTAATAACGAAATTGATGGAAAGTGGAGAGTCGATAAAAAATACAAATGAGAGAGCTTCTTTAGTTTATGATTCAGAAGTAAAAAAAACTCTTGAAAAACTTGGTATAATTCATTCGCTTTCTCTTGAGGGCAGCAGAATAAGGATAGACGATCCTGATCAACTCTACATACTCAGGGAATTGATAACAAAGTGTATCGATTATGGATCAAAAATCAACAAACTCTTGGAATCAAGCTTTGTCTTGGACACTGATCCAAACTATACCAAGACACATATTTTGGATGTCATCTCCCAGTTACTAAATGTTAGTATAAAAGAAAAATTTTCTTCTTCAATAGCTGTTCGTGTTGGGCGCCCGGAAAAGGCTGCAGAAAGGAAAATGAAACCTCCAGTTCATGTCTTATTCCCGATTGGGACAAACGGTGGACCAACCAGGGATATTTTGAAAGCGATGCAAAGACCACTATATATTGAAATTGCGAACAGATTTTGCAGCAACTGTAAATCACCATCAATATCTGTTTCGTGTCAAGATTGTCTCTCTAACACCCCTATTCGGATAATGTGCTCAACCTGTAGATATGAAGTTAATGATGAGGAGTCAAGTGGACATTGTCCTGTTTGCGGGAATCGTCTAAAAACACACTCGCCTACCAATTATCCTCTCAAAACAGTGGTTGAAAAGGCCAAAAGACATCTGGAAATACAACCAGTAGAGCCACTTAAAGGTGTCAAATTCCTGATGGGCAAAAATCGATGTGCAGAGCCTATAGAGAAAGGTATCTTAAGGCAAAAGCACAATTTGTATACTTTTAAGGATGGAACTATACGCTTTGATGCCACAAACGAACCTCTAACTCATTTTAAGCCCAAATGGATTAAGACAGATATTACAAAATTAAGAGATCTGGGATATCATAGAGACCATGTAGGAAATAACTTGGAGTCAACTGATCAGCTGCTAGAATTATTCATACAGGATGTAATAATCCCAATTCACGCTGCTGAACACTTGGTAAAAATTGCACAGTTCGTAGATGAAGAACTCATTAGATTCTATGGACTTGATGCATTTTATAAGATAGGTTCAATTGACGACTTGATTGGACACTTTATTATTGGTTTAGCACCGCACACATCGGTAGGTATAATCGGAAGGGTAATTGGATTCGTCAATTCCCAAGTTTGCCTAGGTTCACCAATCTGGCATTCTGCCAAACGAAGAGACTGTGATGGTGACGCAGATTCTATAATGTTACTAATGGATACTTTTCTAAACTTTTCAAAGGAATATTTGCCAGATAGAATTGGTGGCCTAATGGACGCACCTTTACTTATTCAACCTCTAGTATTTCCACATGAAGTTCAAAGGCAGGCCCATAACATAGATGTCGATGAAAGATACCCATTGGATTTCTATACATCTTCTTGGAATATGGAAAAAACCAATCTATTTGACAACATTGATCTTATCAAAAAAAGATTAGGTCATCCAAATCAATTCTTTGATTATAAATTCACTCATACTACGGACAATATTATGCTAGATGAATCACACAGTTTGTATTCAACCCTGAGCACTATGGAAGAAAAACTACAGATGCAGATAAGCACAGCCAAGCTAATCAACGCAGTTGACGCAGATGAAGTGATGTCCATGGTATTAACGACCCATATTTTGCCGGATATAATGGGAAATTTAAGGGCTTATTCATCACAATCATTTAGGTGTACCAAATGTGGACAAAAATACAGACGAATGCCACTTGCAGGTCGATGTCTGGAATGTCATAATGTATTGTTACAAACTGTCACACGGGGTTCCGTTGAAAAATATGTACAGACTGCATTGAACATCTGTTCAGAATTTAAGATAAACGAATATCTGACAAGCAGGATTAACACATTACAAACAGAACTAAATTTACTTTTTAAACAAAACATCAAAGATCAGCACACAATTATCGATTTCATTTAGCTCAATTGGTTTCTGAAACCATATGATCATGAGAGGCTAGAAGTAATAAGAAAAATTACACAATTAGATTTTTAAATTTGAATCTAAATTTCTGGACAGACTTGAAATGTTGCGTTCAGGATATTCCGCTATTTTCACGCTTAAAATAATGAGAATTGGAAACTTGTTGCATACACAATAAAAATAATCAAAAATCATGCAATTAGAATATAAAACACTGATTAGGTAATTGGAAAATATGCTGACAATAGATGGTGAAAGCGCTTTTTGAAGCAGAGTACAGCTCACATTGCTATATTTGACACTTTTAAAACAAAGAAAAACAAATTTACAGGTGAAGCTAAAAGGCAGAGAGGTATAATTACGCACCTAGCTTTAGAAAAAAATCCAGAGCTTAGAACAAGAACATCAATTGCCCATGCAATAGCAAAAAATAACGGTATATTATGGCAAAATATCTACTCTGGAATATTCAAAGATCTCGATGAAGTTTTGATACCGTCAGGAGTAGTCAAAGAAGGAGGCCGTCTGCCATTAAGACGAGGCCCCAAGGCACTACAATTAGAGGGAGTTCCCTTCTATGAATTAACAGAAACCGGAATTCTGGTTGCATCATCAATTGAGGAATTGGGAAATATTAGAATGAAAATCCTTGAATCCTATTTCAATTCTATGAATAACAGCTCCTCTGGTAATGATATTATGAAAAAAAGCATTTTACTACTATTAAAAACAATACCATCTTTTGTATTAAAAATTATTGGTGCATATATTTACGCTTACACCACGGATGAGATTGATTCCATAACTCCGATAACTATCGATAAATTTCGTTCTGTATTGAAAGAACAGATAGGCATAGAAAGAGAGTTTATCGAATCATACGATATGCTGTCTCAAAACCAAAAAGTGCTACTAAAAGATTTTTTCAAAATAATAAGCTAATCAACAAGATGACCACTTTTCATTTAATTAATGCTTTATCATACCATTAATCCTTTGATGTTCAGTTTCTCAGAATAATTTTATTTATTTATGAAGATCATAACACATTAAATTACTTCGGTCCAAAAATTCATTTCACGTTACCGTCCAAACAAACGCTTATAATTTACCAAATTAATTAATGATATATTATTTATGGTCGACATGAAGATTGTTTTTCTTGGAACCTCAGCAGCTATTCCAACTCAAAAGAGAAGCTTATCTTCAATTGTCCTCAAAAGAGCTGGTGAGCTGTTAATATTTGATGTCGGTGAGGGAATGCAAAAAAATTTCCTTCAAGCCAAACTTGGAGTTAATAAGAAAATGAAAGTATTCATAACACATTTACATATTGATCATTGTTTAGGTCTCTTAGGATTTTTTCAAACAATGTCTCTTCTGGGACGCACAAAAAAAATTGATGTATATGGCGAATCAAGATTGAAAGAATTCATCAACCAGAATTTTCACATTATAAATATTGAACTTTCATTCGAAATCGATATTCACACGATAGAGGGGGAAGGTATTATTGCAAACGAAAATGATTACCAAATCAGCTGTTGTAGAGCTGACCATTCAGTACCAGCTTTCTCTTATTGTATTAAAGAGCATCAAAGGCCAGGTATATTCAATATAGATAAAGCAACGAAACTGGGCATTCCTAAAGGAGAGTTATATCACAAGTTGCAAAATGGTGAAGATGTAATTGTAACTGGTAAATTAGTAAAATCAGACGAAGTAGTTGGACCCAAAAGAAAAGGCCGCAAAATAGGAATATCGGGAGACACACGTCCGTCTTTCAAATTAAGAAATTTTTTTGATTCATGCGATATCCTAATTTTCGAGTCAACTTATGCTCATGATTACCAACAAAAGGCAATCGAGACATTCCATTCTACATCTGCAGAGGCTGCTCTACTCGCCAAAGAGTCAAATTGCATCAAGCTTATTCTCACACATTTTAGTTCAAGATATAATGATCCGGCAATTCTTTTAGATGAAGCTAGAGACATACATGCTAATGTAGATTTAGCAGAAGATATGAAAACCTTTTACGTTCCATATGCGGTATAACAAATCGGTATACTTGATTTAACACTTTTAACACTTTTAAATAGTCATTGAAAATATTTTCATACTCTTACATTGCAAAAAAATAATACTGTAATAATTTCGGATGATCGAAATTCTTCCATTGCAAAAAAGATCTCATTAGACTTGCACGTAGAGTACAAGAACGCGCAATTGCGCTTATTTGCTGACGGAGAAAGCAAAATTAGGCTAGAAAATGTAGCAGGAAACAACTGCATAATCATAAATTCTACGTATCCTCCAACTGACAGACATCTCATGCAATTGTTCATGATTATCTATAAATGCAAACAAGACGGTGCCAGTGATATTTGTGTAGTGAGTCCATATTTAGCATACACAAGACAGGATAAGGTATTTGTCGAAGGAGAGATAGTAACTAATAATTTAGTCGGGGAAATTCTAGCAACATTAGGAACTACAAAATTGATAACTATTGACAGCCACAATCCAAGCGCAGTTAATTACTCTTATGAATCAATAGATCTCACCGCCATTCCATCTCTAGCAAATTTTGCTAAAAAAAATTTCAGACTAAACGACCCTATAGTCATTTCACCTGATGAAGGGGGAATACAAAGAGCCAAGAGATTCGCAGAGATAATCAATACGAATATGCTGTCTCTAGTCAAGACACGAGATAGATTCACCGGCGATATATCAGTATCAATTAATGACCAACAATCTGTGAATAAAAGAGACGCCCTCATCGTAGACGATATGATAAGTACCGGTAGTAGTATAGTAAAGGCTACTGAATTATTGAAAAAAAATAATATTGCTAATGTGTATGTTTTGTGTACTCACGCGCTCCTACTCGACGATGCGAAGGAAAAATTACTCAAAGCTGGTATCAAAGAACTAATATCTACAAATTCAATTCCAAATGAGTTTGCCAAAGTTGATTTAAGTGGTGTTATATCAGATTATTTTTCAAGTCATTGATTGTAAGTAATAATATTCGAAAACAGCTTCAAACTTTTATAATAATTGTAACTTGATTGTTGATAGTTCTATCAAGCTCTTCAGTTACTGCTTTTAGGACATGTGTCGTAGACGACAAACTGGAAAAATCTAATAACCTTTTTCCATCAACGATATGAATCTGTGGAGCAAGTTCATCTTTGGAAAGACCACGTTCTTTAATTAACGTTTGAATCTTAAATTTCATTTCTTTGGGATCGCCACTATATACTTCTGCATTCTCAATTGACACCCTCACATGACCGTATTTATCAAGAACTAAAACAGGTTGCTTTTTTGATTTTAAAAATAATTTCTTTTTATGGATTTCACAAGCAAATATGTAATAATCCTTCATATTAAAAATTCTATGTACTCCTTCATTGATACCAAATAACTCACAAGCCAGTACTTCTGCTTCCTCATCATCAATTTCTTTTATATCACTTCCTCCAACATCTAACTTCATATTGCCATAAACAGTAACGCGTAAGAGAGACTTTTCGCTAATATATTCAGATTGAGTAGAAATTGATTCAGGAAGCGCTCCTTTTGAAATAGCGATTTTTTCAACTTCCTGAATAAAAACTGATATGTCGTGAGGACTAGGATTATCTATTAATTTTTCTCTTTCCTCTCGTATAGATGCTGTACAAACACCAATAGATGAGATAACTTCTGAGTTGTCAGCAATTCTATATTGAGCATCCAATTTGTCTGCAATCAAAGGTACAAGAACCGAAGCGCCTCCTCCGCCACCAATTAGGACAAATTTTTCATCTTTTATTTTATATTCCTTTAGTAAATTTCTAATTGTCTGCAATATCTTTCTGGTTGATAAATCAAGAATTTTGTTTGCTACATCTTCCATATTCATACCTAATCTCTGTCCTAAAATTGATAACGCTAATTGTGCAGATTGTTTGCTACCTTTTGCATAATCATTATCCGGGATAAGTCCTAATGCATTGGCTGCACAAGTAGTGGTTATCGCAAATCTCTTTCCAGCCCCAACTTCAATTCCTATATAATCAATCGGATCTCCCTCTTTGGGCATAAATGTTACTATTTGTCCTCCTTCTAAATCTTGAGGTTCAGCAAAACATGAATATTTCAAGCCGGAGATATGCGCCGATCTAGGTCCAACATCGGTTATCTTTTTCCCAGACCATCTCACAAGAGAACCCCCAGCAATTCCGACTACTCTCACATCCAGGGACTTTATACATGTCGGATGGTCCATGATTGTGACGTATTTAACTTCAGGTTTACCATTTTTTATAACACAAATGTTTGTTGAAGTACCCCCAACCTCAATGAAAATTCCATTGAGTATTCTTAAGTGTAGTAATGCTCCTGCGACGCTTGCCGCCGGTCCGGATAAAACAGTCAAAATTGGTTTAGTTTTAAAAGTATTCATATCAGTTAAACCTCCATCTCCCTTCATTATTGTGATTGGTGCAGAGATTTTTTGCTCTCGGACAGCCTTTTCCACATATTTTGCAGTACCTATAGCTTTTGGTAATATACTTGCATTTATCGCAGCCGTCAGGGTCCTTATTTCAAGACCATATATTCCTGTCAGTTCGTGCCCTGCAGTTGCTGGTAAATCTGATTTTTGCATGACATACAATTCATTACTTGGATCATCGACACCATAAGCCTCGCTAACTATCAGGACTCTTGCGCCTTCCTCCTTCAATTCATTTATTATTTGAGTGATTTCTTGACTATCCAAGAACTTTGAAGTATCCAGGAATTTGTAGCAACTTTTTAAATATTTATTAGGTCCGAGTTTAATATTGCCTAAATTTGTTCTTTTAACGATATCATTTTTTTCCAAACTTACTCCCATACCAATTATTCCTACCTTTGCAGTGTCTCCTTCCAATAATGCATTAACAGCCTGTGTTGTACTATGAGAAATTAATTCAATGTTTGATTCGTTAATGCTCTCTTTGTTTATGAGTTTGATTAAGGATTCTACAATACCCGTTGATACACCCTCGTCTGAGAAATGTGATGTGGGAACCGTGACTTTTCCTACTATCCGGCCAGTATTCATATCTATTGCTACTGATTTTGTAAAGGTACCTCCAACATCAACACCAATTCTTATTCTACTCATCACAAAAACCGCATGATATTTTTCTCATCATCACTTATTATTTAAATCCTGTTAGATTTTTGCGTCATAAAGCTATGTATTAAATATTGCAATCACACTTTTTGCTGGATTTAATATGATACTAATTTCAATATTTCTTGCCTGTCTTTTAAGGTAGGCATCCAATCGATATTTTCAGTTTTCCTTTTTGATTCATCACTCAAAGCCTCGATTAAATGTTTGATTATCTCTTTACTGGGTGTTGTAGTAGTATCAAACTCGATTATCATTTCTTTACCAAATTTTTTTATACTATCATACAAAGTCATACCTAGAATTTCGCTTGTTATGTTTTCCCTTATTTTCCTCAAATCATAATTTCTTTTCTTAAAAGTTTGTAAAAGATTTTCAGGTGAACGCCTTAAAACTACGACCAAATCAACCTGATCGGGCATTAACAAATAAGGAGCAAGGTGTCCTGTAATAATTACGTCCTGATATTGCTTTATTTCCCTTCTAAGCATTAGTGTTGCCTTTTTTAGGTAGACATCATAGACGTCTAATGTCTTATCTATGAATACAAGCCTATTTTTTATCACAAATTCATTTAAATTGATTATTTTAAATCCTAATCTTTTTGAAAGCATACTACTGAGTGTACGTTTTCCAACTCCTGGATTTCCTGTAACGACAATTCTTGACAACTGTTAAGATAAGCGTAACTCTAATTTTATCCTGTCGTTTTATTTTGTTATAATATCCCACAGAGAAGATAAAATGAAAGACTTAAAACATGTATGCTTAAACAGGTTATTATTATATGAAAATAACGGTTTTAGGTTCCGGTAAAGAAGTAGGACGTTCTGGATTTATGGTAACATCAGATGGTTCCAATATCTTGTTAGACTATGGAGTGTTATTAAAGAAAGAGCCATCATTTCCAATTCACATTAGACCAAAAGATATCAGTACTGTTGTTCTTACCCACGCTCATTTGGATCATTCTGGATTTATTCCATCACTTTTTTTATCCAATGCCAACATCTCCGTATTAGGAACAAATCCAACCTTTGAACTTTCCAATTTACTTATCGAGGATATGATCAAAATCTCCGGCGATTATCTGCCATTTGATCATGCAGGCTTGTATAATATGATGAATCATTCAAAAACCCTGCAATATAAGGAAAAGCACTTAATAAATGACATGGAAATTACATTGCACGAATCCGGACATATTATAGGAGGCTCGTCAATAACTGTTGAAAGTCAGGGCAAGCGAATTTTTTATACGGGAGATATAAACAGCAGGGGGTCAAAATTACTGAGAATGGCGGATTTGGATTTGCCTGAAGTTGATGTCTTAATAGTTGAAAGTACGTATTCTCAAACAGAACAGACACCACGAGACCAATCTGAAAAAGCTCTGGTAGAGTTTGCTCATGACGTTGTTGAAAGAGGAGGAATCCTTTTCATACCCGCGTTTTCCGTTGAAAGAGCACAAGAGATTGCATCTGTTTTGAAGGCCAGTAATTTCAAATACAAACTGGCAATGGATGGGATGGCATTGAAAGCCAATGAAATAATGTTAAGAAATCCATTATTTCTAAAGGATCCAGAAGTGTTCAAAAAAATCCTGTCAGAGATTGAATGGGTGCAGGGATGGCATAGGCGAAAACAGTTGATAAAAGAACCTGGAGTAATAATCTCTCCTGCAGGAATGCTGGTAGGTGGAACAGCGCTGTTCTATTTACAGGAAATCGCAAAAAGTCCTAATAATGGTATAGCTTTAGTTTCGTACCAAGGTAAAGGCACTCCAGGTCGACTTCTACTTGAAAAAAGACTTGTATCATATAATGGAAGAATGAAAAATAGTCTCGCTGAAGTAAAACATTTTGAATTCTCAGGGCACAGTAGCAGAAGCGAACTGTTTGAAATAGTTGGCAAAATCAAAGGCAATCCCAAAGTTCTTACAGTTCATGGAGACGATATGTCATGTACCACGTTTGCCAATGAAATCAAAGAAAAGTATGGACATGATGCAATAGCTCCAGACAACGGGCAAATTGTAGAAGTAAATTAGGAAAAACATGCGAAGTCCAATCTGGATCTGATGCAATGTGAGGAATTGGCTGGAAACTATTTTATAATGTTGATATTTATTCTAAATTAAATGCAAACTTCTAATTTAACAAAATACCTCATTAATTTTAAGATTGCTTTAATTGTTGCAATATTCAGCTTATTGCTAACTAATTCATTTGTACTCGTCTCACACGGTTTGGAGACAAATCAATTATTTTTTGGTGTAAATATGAAAGGATACTATACAAGCATGCCACAGAGCAGAATTATAGGAAGTATTATGCCACCGAACTATTTTGACGATAGCTTCAAGCTAATTTCAGAAGCTGGTATGAATCATGTGCGTTTTGTATTTTATTGGGAATCCTATGTAAAAGATCCCACGAATTTCATGCTAGAATTGCAATCTGTAGCACAAGCTGCGGATAAACATAACATTAGTGTAATTTATGATAACCATCAATTTCACACTTCATCATGGTTTAATCCACAAAGAGGAACGGGATTCCCTTCATTCCTCTTTCAGAACAACCCATCCTATCCTGCTGGAAATGGTGGTGGACCTAAATATGAACCTGCAAAACTGTGGTGGACAGATTGGTGGAATCGAGCAGTTAAAGATGCAAATGGTACTGATGGATGGACTTTACAAGCTGAATTCTTGGAGAAAATAATTAATACTTTAGAAAGTCATAAAAGCACTCTAGGTTACGAAATCCTTAGCGAACCACAAGTCCACAATGCTGACCAGTGGGAAAAGATTGGCCAGTACAATACATTTATTGTTAATGAATTGAGAAAATTCACGGACAAAGTACTGGCTTATAGCATGAACATCCCAGTTGATCTGAAAAGCCCTATAAACCTAATACCTGAAAACCTGGCTAAAATGAAGCCACAAAACAGTACAAACGTAGTTTTTAAGGTAAGCATATACGGACTACCAACAGGCTCATATCAACAACAAAGGTTGACTACTTTTCTCCAGGCTTCAAATATGACAGGTGTTCCCCTATACATAGGAGAATGGAACAATGTTCTACGAGAGAAAAACATTAATGAAGAAGGAGCAACAGTATTTGAGATAAATCCTTTTGAGAGTGACATTAATCAACAGGAAGCTAATCAGTTTGTCAAGACTTTCAAGGATCTTGGTATTTGGGGGCTAGCTTACTGGAAATGGGATTATGTTTTACAACAAACTCCGAATTTTAATTTGATTTCAATAAGCGATAACGGGGATATAGTTACTAACAAATATTTTAAACAATTGAAGATTGCATTAGACAGTAATTATGGTAGTCAACCTAGTCAAGAGAGTCAATGATACAACGAAGTAATATAATTTATTTTTGATTGTGTAAAATGCATCACCCTGATTTCTAATGATAGTAAAAAATACTGATCCATACAAAATAAAAAAATGCATAACATGTAAGAAAGAAATTCCGCTCCAAGAAAAATATTTTACATATCCATTGTCATTTCAATGTATATGCTTAGGTTGTTCACTGAAAGAAATTCCCAAGATAATTGAAGTTCTAGAAGCGGATTTGGAGAAAACAAGAGGATTGCTAAATTCAGATACGAGTGCTGTTTAATAACAAGCCCCTATGCTGTCTAATTCAAAATTTAATCCTGAAATTAGTATCAATAGTGGACAGATGTTTTTATGGGAAAAACATAAAAATACGTGGTATGGAATCTATGGAGATCATGTTCTGAAATTTTCATTTAAAAATAATGAAGTAATATTTTATTCAACGCCCGGGTTTGATAATTGGGAAAATTTCATTTTTAGGTTAGACGATAATATTCATAATATTTTTTCCAACTTTTCCAATGATACTTTTCTGCTTAAATTAGTTAAAAAATATAATGGATTACGTCTGTTACGTCAGGATCCCCACCAATGTATGATTTCTTTTGCATGTTCAAGTAATACAAACATCTCAATGATACGTATTATGCTAAAAAATTTATCTATGAAATTTGGTACGAAAAAAGAGATTGATAATCAAATATTCTTTACCTTCCCCTCAATGAAAAATCTGTACAACGCATCAATCAACGAATTATGCTCCTGTAGTGTTGGGTATAGAGCAAAAGCTATTAAATCTATTGCTGAAAAAATTGTCTCAGGACAGCTAACAACTGATGAATTAAATCGCTGTAAATATGATGAGGCCAGAGCATTACTTACAAGTATATACGGAATTGGAAACAAAATTGCCGACTGTATATTGTTGTTTTCTCTAGAAAAGACGGAGGCATTTCCAATTGACGTGTGGATGGGCCGTGCAATAGTAATGTACTACAAAAAATTAATCGATAGTAGAAATGTCACGTTTATGAACGAAAACAAGAAACTAAGCAATAACCAATATTCAGTTTTGTCAGAAATAATGAGAAAGCATTTTGGTAAATACGGCGGCTATGCCCAACAGTATCTCTATTACCACATTCGAAATATCAAAAATAAAAAATGGTAACATCAATCACATTCAAAAACGCATCTTTGTATGTCAACTATGTTTCTTATCCAAATTCAATTCTCCATAAGGAAACTAAATTGGATTTGATCTCGCTATTTTTGGAAAGTTGTTGATTTTCAAAATATCCGTATCCACATTCATCCATTACCTGTTCAAAATCATACTCGGTTAGGTCCTTTTTTTGGTTATGAGTTAACGCATCCCTAATTTTATCAGTATGTTCTATATTCTTTGTGTAAACATACCATAGATTGTGCGCCCCGCGTAGATCAAATAGGTAATCGTACAATTCCTTTGACATCTTGGTATAATATTTATTCATAATCACGTGGTTTACATCCATCCATGATGGAGTTCTCCACCAAGCTATCCTTTCAAAACCAAACTCCTCGAACTCAGCTCCCAAACTAATTCCTTGGTCAAGAGTTGTTACTATGACGTCTGTTTTACTTGCCACAGCTTTTCTAAAATCAACTCCAGGGTCCATCCATCCTACAAATATTACATCATACTTTTCATTCAAATCCAACGATACATCTTTAATATGAATATAGTCTGGCTTTACCCTGTTAAATTCATAGAAAATGCCAGCATCCTTTTCTATGCCAATAGCATCTGGTATAAATTCTCTAATTTTTTCCAAGAAATCTCCATATCCACATCCCACATCCAAATATCTTGGATTTGGAGAAATTGATTTTGCTAGTGCAACCACACGCAGCACGTCTACTTTTCGATAACCAAAATACGTACCGCAAATATATGGAAATATGAAACGTTCGTGTAAAGGAGAAACGAAAGAATTTCTAAACTTTCTTAACTCACTATAAGCTTCATATAGTTTTCTGGTACTGTACGTCTTGGTATTGTATGTCATTTTAGTTAAAGGATACCTTCCATAAAGCTCTCTTCAGCGTTAAGATTGGAAGTTCTTCATTATAATGAAATCCACATTCATCCATTACCCCTTCAAAATCATACTTGTCAACGTCTAAAGAAAGCTCAGATTCCTTTTTAATCCGCGACCTTAACATGTCATGTATAATCGAGGACAAGTCTTCTTTTGCGTATACATACCACATTGTATGCGCAGACCGCAAATTGAATAATCCTTTTTTTATCTCATTTGCAAGTGGTGTATAATAATTATTCATAATCTGATAATTTACATCTATCCATGATGGAGTTCTCCACCAAGCTATCCTTTCAAAACCAAACTCTTCGTATTCACATCCACCATTTATACCACATTGACCTCCTGTATCAAAATTAGTAATAATACAATTGGTAGATCGTGCCACAGCTTTTCTAAAATCAACTCCTGGGTCCATCCATCCTACAAATATTACATCATACTTTTCATTCAAATCCAACGATACATCTTTAATATGAATATAGTCTGGCTTTACCCTGTTAAATTCATAGAAAATGCCAGCATCCTTTTCTATGCCAATAGCATCTGGTATAAATTCTCTAATTTTTTCCAAGAAATCTCCATATCCACATCCCACATCCAAATATCTTGGATTTGGAGAAATTGATTTTGCTAGTGCAACCACACGCAGCACGTCTACTTTTCGATAACCAAAATACGTACCGCAAATATATGGAAATATGAAACGTTCGTGAAATGTAAATTTGCTATTTTTTCTGAACTCTTGATATTTTAAGTATGCTCCACGAAGATCGTTAATTTGAAAAGGCATACATTAATAGATTAGAAATTTTACTCAAATTTAACCTATTATTTTAATTTTAAATAACATGGCAATTTGAAAACTAATCGACAAACTTGTTTAGTATCAAATTGCCAAAAGGCTTATAAAGTTCTTCTCTGACTTTTCATTATGACTCGTTCATTTGAAGATTGGTGGAAAACTGTTCCCGGTGATCTGCAGGCAAAATCTCGTAAAGGTGATGAAGGAAACAAACCATTGTTAAACCAGGTTAACTATGTTTTACTTCATCTTCATTTAGCTGGAAAGCACGATGCAAAACCTAGTCACGATGAATTGAAGGACTGGCTTCACAGCGGTCAGGTCGATGTACTAAGGATGGCACCTAAGAAGTAACTTTCCATTTCATTTCCTTTTTTTTCATATATTGCTGTTTTATTATAACACTGTTTTGTAAACTACATAGTGTTTAAATAGTTTAAAACATATGGTCCTTTAGTGATTTAGTAGATTGCCTATTGCAATACTTCCAGATGTTGATGAACAAAGATGTATTGGCTGTGCTCTATGTGTAGAAATATGTACTGCTCTTGGTCCAGATGTATTGAGGGTAAAACCAGTAGAGGGATGGAAGAGAGGTAAAGCTTTTGTATTCTATCCTGAAAGATGCATTTCAGATGGTGCATGTCTAGGCGTTTGTCCAACTCATGCTATATTCTGGATGAGACCAATGGAATATACACCAGGACAACCAGTTGCTTTACACAAGAACGGTGTATTCGACAAGGGTTGGGAAGAAGGCTAAGAAATTTTCACATACCTTCATTTTTTAATTTTATTTTTAGATATTGATAATTTAATCTAATTATAAAAGTACAACGCTATCTGAACTATCCTTAAATGTTCATTCATTCACTAACTTGTCATTAACAGATGGTTAGTTATACAATCAGTCCAAACTAGTGTCAAGCTTTCTGAAATTAGCATCTTTGGAAATTGAATTCTAAACTTAAACTAAATATTTATTATAATCCACAACTCTCGAAGCTTTTTCATAATCTAATATCTGATCGTTTAAACTCAGCGTAAAACCGATCTCATCTATCCCTTCCAAGAGCATTTTTTTCCTGGTCGGATCGATATTGAAGTTCATTTTTTTCCCAGATATAGAAATTGTTTGCTTATCTAAGCTTATTTCTGCAATTACGTCATCAGTGTGTACTAAATTAAAAATGTATTCTATTTCACTTTGACTCAAGTATATAGGCAATAATCCTCTTTTAAAGCAGTTATTATAGAATATGTCTGCAAACGAGGAGGCGATTACAACCCTAATACCATAATCAAACAATGCCCAAACGGCATGTTCCCTGGAACTTCCACATCCAAAGTTATCTCTTGTCAATAAGATTTGTCTTTTCTCAAATTTTGGGTCATTGAGAATAAAGTCCTTCTTAGGTCTTCCATCATGGCCAAAACGCCGATCATAAAAAAGAAAGTCACCATATCCACTTTTTTGGATGAGTTTCAGAAATTGTTTTGGTATTATCTGATCAGTATCTACGTTCATCATGTCCAACGGAATCATTTGGCTTTTGATATCAACAAAGCGTTCCACATTTATCACCAGATTATAACCAATCTCTTACATCAACAAAATGTCCTTCTAAGGCACATGCTGCAGCCATTATTGGACTTACAAGATGTGTTCTTCCGCCAGCACCTTGTCTACCCTCAAAATTCCTATTAGACGTACTTGCGCAACGTTCACCTGGTAATAAAATGTCAGGATTCATTCCAAGACACATACTGCAACCTGACTCCCTCCACTCAAAACCTGAATCCTTGAAAACTGTATCCAGTCCAAGCTTTTCAGCATCTGATTTGACCTTTTGGGATCCTGGAACTACCATGGCTCTTACTTTGGTAGATACCTTTCTTCCTTTAACAACTAATGATGCTTCTATAAGATCTTCTAATCGTGAATTCGTACAAGATCCTATAAAGACTCTGTCAACGTGCAAATTAGTCAGGGGCGTTCCTGGCTCTAAATTCATGTATTCCAGCGCTCTGACAGCCAGCTTCCTCTTGTTCTCATTGCCTTGAGCAAATTCCTCCGGGGAAGGGATAGAGTCGGTTATGTCAGCAACCATGGACGGGTTTGTGCCCCAAGTTACTTGAGGTGCAAGATCAGTAACATTAATCGTTTCAACTCGATCAAATTTTGCGTTAGCGTCACTTTTCAGATTTGCCGTCCAAAATTCTATCAGTCCTTCCAATTCTGTTTCTTTGGGAGCATATCTCCTTCCCTTTAGATAATTGAATGTGGTTTCGTCAGGTGCAATTAATCCAGCTCTCGCTCCCCCTTCAATAGACATATTGCATATAGTCATTCGCTGTTCCATTGATAATCTAGAAATTACATCTCCTCTGTATTCGATTACAGTACCAGTACCTCCATCCGTACCTATTTTACGAATAATCTTGAGTATGATATCCTTAGAGGTTATAGCATGACTTTTTCTCGGGTTGCCTTCGATTTTGATTAAGAAAGATTTAGGTTTGTACATCCATATACATTGAGTAGCCAGAACATGCTCGACCTCGCTAGTTCCAATTCCAAAGGCAAGAGCTCCGAATGCACCATGCGTTGATGTATGACTGTCACCGCAAACAATGGTAGTACCAGGCAATGTGAAACCAAGTTCTGGTCCAATGACATGAACTATACCTTGCTCTGGACTATTAATGTCATAGATAGTTATCCCAAATTCTTTACAATTTCTTGTAAGCGTTTCCAATTGCATCTTCGATACACTATCAACTATGGGAAGTGTTCTATTTTCAGTCGAAACATTATGGTCCGTCGTCGCAATGGTTAATTCGGGGTGCCTTACCTGTCTGCCGCTTTGCTTTAGACTTGCAAAAGCTTGAGGAGACGTAACTTCATGTACTAGGTGCCGGTCAACATAAATTAATGAAGGGGCATTTGTGTCGCCAGTATTTTTATTTCCATCGTCTATAACCACATGACTATCCCAAACCTTTTCAAAGAGCGTTTTTCCCATTATCAACATATTGTTAGTTGATTCCGAATATAATCATATTACTAGCAGTGTCTGATTTGCGATAAAAATTAAACTACAAAGTGACAATGCTTAAATTTAGTATTCATAGAAATTAGTGCTAATGTTTCAGCATGACAATAAGAACTATGAAGAGTATATTATGAACCACATAAAGAAAGGAACGACTACGTGTGCTTTGACATGCAAGGATGGAGTTGTTCTAGCAGCCGACACAAGAGCTAGTGCTGGTTATTTTATTGTAGATAGAAATGTTATGAAAATCCAAAAGATAGACGAACATTTAGGCATGACAATTGCTGGGGGTGTTGCTGATGCTCAAAATTTGGTCGATCTTTTGAGGTATAATGCAAATCTGTACAGATTATCAAATAACCAAAAATCGATTCCTGTTAAATCTGCCGCAAGGCTGTGTTCTAATGTTCTCTTCAACCAGAGATACTATCCTTATTACGTACAACTAATCATGGCAGGATTTGACAAGAATAGTGACGGTTCACAAATATACAACATTGACCTATTCGGTTCCATGACTACTGAAAAGTTTATTTCAACAGGCAGCGGCTCTCCGGTTGCATACGGATACTTGGAGTCAGAATACAAAAAAGACCTTAGTGTAAATGAAGCATACAAAATAGCAATACATGCAATTGCTGCAGCTATTAGAAGAAATTCTGGAACCGGTGATAACATCAATGCTGTCATTATAGACAAGGATGGATATCGAGAATTATCTAAGGAAGTAAAAGACGCAGTACAGGCTGTTTATTGACAAGCCCCTCCCTTCTCTTAATTTAATATATCTACTTTTGCTTGTTTGATGAGTCTAGCTAATAGATTCAAATCAAAAATCCGATATGTAATAATCATAAATTGATTAATATTCAAGATAGAAAATATCAAAAACTCAAAGGTCAGGTAAAACGCTTTATTCAAAAAAACAAGAAATTAGATCATTCAATGATTCTTAACAACATGAACATAGACTATGATACTCTGATGCGAATAATAGCTGAATTAAAAAGTGACGGTGATTTGATATAAATGACTACTCGATATGTTCCAGTAATGTTTTCTGACTTGCTTCATCAACATCATTATATGCATTATCCAATATTTTGCGTATTCTATGAGCACGTGCAGTTCCAAATCCAGGGATTTTAGCCAGTTCGGCGGCCGATGCGTTTAATGCTCTCTTGGGAGTGTTGAATTCCCTCAGCATTTTTACAGCAAACATACCACCTACTCCAGGCAAAGAAGAAAGAACAGATAATTGCTGTATTTGCTCTGAGGTCTGCTTTCTAATTTTTCGTAATAGGGGTCCGTATGAATATTTTTTCGATAGCTTGTTTGCAATAGCAATGAGAAAACTTGTTGTATGTTCAATGTTTGGCGTATGAACTAAAGGTATCTTAAAATCTAAAACTATGGTTATAAGCGAATCATAAACTAACTGAATTTTTTGGTCATAGCTACGGAAGGATTTGTTAGAATCAGATTTCAGATCTTCAATGATATTTCCTTCAACAATTAATAGCGGTGAAGAGAAATGTTTTATGAGCTGCGAACACTGAATAAATAATCTTCCATCGTAAAAAGAACTTAACAAATCAGAAATAGTTTTCCTTTCGATTGCTACATTGTTGAAGACAATATAATCTCCAACTTTCAAAGTAGCAAAGTCTACAAAAACCCCTGATTGCTTCAGCAATTCTGGAATTCCACTGTTTCTTTCTCTTTTATCAACCACTATCCTCAAGAATCATCTACATAGGAAATATAACTAAAGTTTTAAAAATATTGGTATATTATTAGTGAGCCTCTAGTGGGACTCGAACCCACGGCCTAAGGTTTACGAAACCTTCGCTCTACCAACTGAGCTATAGAGGCCTGTCATGGTTACATTTTCAATCAGATAGCCAATTTAACTATTTTCTAATTTGATACAGTATTTTGTACGTCCCACTGAATTTCATATTATTATGAAGCAAGATTAAATAGTTGAAAATTCAAGTTTTTAAAAGTGAAAATTTCAATCTCTGGTATTCGTGGTATCTTTGGACAAGATTTGAATCTACATACCATTATGAATTTTTCAAGATTATTTGCGTCATTTCTCATTAATAATTCTACTAAAACAGAGAATAAATGTCTGGTTGCAAGAGATACAAGGCCATCTAGTTATTTAATTCTTCAGACAGTATCAGCAGCGATTATGGAACAAGGAATAAATGTGTTGGATCTGGGCATCGCTCCAACACCATTCGTATTTCATGAATCAATAAAGTATGGTAACGGTATTATAGTAACAGCATCTCACAATCCTTTTGAATGGAACGGTCTAAAATTCATAATAAATGGAAGGGGAATTTTTGAAAAAGAACTTGATTTGATTCAACAAGAAAACATCCTATCAAGCACGCAATTTGGAAAAATGTATGCGTTAAATTCAAACTATATATCCGATATTCTTGAATTATTGCGAAAGAGTGGATATCTTGAAGACAATAGAAAAAAAAGAAATACAATCGGCTTGGATCCTGGAGGAGGAGCTATATCTTCATATATTCCAAAATTATATAATTCATTAAATCAAGAATTCTACACAATTAATGACATTGCAGGTATCTCATCAAGATCTCCCGATCCTACAACAGATGACTTGCTTGAACTAAGAAAGCTTGTATTGTCTAAAAAGCTAGATTTGGGATTTGCATTTGACATGGATGCAGACAGACTTGTAGTAGTAGATAAAAATGGTAACAAGCTTTCACCAGATCTTACACTTTTATTATGCATTGCAAGTATGTTAGACCATGGATCAAAAAAATTTGTTGCCAGTTTAGATACTAGCAATAGCATTAAACACATTATAACTGAATATGGTGGATCTTTATATCATTCTAAAGTTGGAGAAGCTAATGTAGTAAAAGAAATACTCCGGTTAAATGCAGACGCAGGTGGTGAGGGAAGCAGTGCCGGGTTTATTATGCCAAAATTTGACATGTGTAGAGATGGCATATTGGCCAGCGCAATTATCTCCTCATTAAGTGATGATCTATACAACTATTGTATGGAAATCGCATCAAAATACTCAACTATTAGATCAAAAATTCCTATGGAATCAAGTTTTCAGAAACAAGTAATAGAAAAATTCGGAGACAAATTTCAGGAAAAGTCCTATGACATAGTAAGGATGGACGGCACGAAAATTATGATTGATGATAATTCTTGGATTCTAATTAGATCCTCTAATACAGAACATGCTGTTAGAATTTCAGTAGAATCAACTCCGGATAATGTACAAACTCTTTTTAACGAAGTTAAACAAAAGGTATTGTCTATTTATGAAGAGATTAAATGAAAGAGAAATCATAGATCTCTTTATTTCATATTTCAATAACCCCTTACTTGATAAGGTAAAGGGAGATGACTTGGTAATCTCTCCGCTCAATAATAGCGTGATAAAACAAGCGATCAAAACAAACAGGATAAACATTGTATTAAAGAGTGATATGTTAGTTGAAAGCACGGATGCGCCAAAAATTATGAAACCATGGCAAATAGCAAGGAAGAGTATATTGGCGTGCGTAAGTGATTTTGCTTCCAAAGGTATACAACCTTATGCATGTCTTATTTCTATTGGAATACCAAGAAAATATTCAAAAAAAGACATAATTGATCTGGCGGCTGGATTTTCACTCGCATCAAGGGAGTACAAAGTACCAATATTGGGAGGAGATACCAATGAATCTAAAGAGTTAATTATTGACTGTAATATGGTGGGCATTACTTCTTTATCACGTAATAAAATTCCAAGTAGAAACGGTGCAAAAGCTGGTGATTTAATAGTAACATCCGGAAAATTTGGATATACTTCATCAGGATTGAAAATAATCCTATCTCACCTGCACGCAGAAAAAAAATTTAAAGCAAAATCTATATCGTCGGTAACGTTCCCAAAGCCGAAAGTTGAATTTGGATTCCGGCTTGCAAAATACTTTTCATCTTCAATTGACTCTAGTGATGGGCTATCTTCCTCACTATACGAACTTGCTAGAGAAAGTAACAAGGTTGACTTAATTATTAATAAAATCCCTAAACCAAAGGAATTGTGCCATTTCGCCAGTTTGAACTCCATCAGTACCGAGGATTTGCTTTTTTTTGGTGGAGAAGAATATGAAACCGTTGCTACAATCCCAAGATCAAATTTCAAGAAAATGCTCAATGAGGCTAAAAAGCACAGAATCCATGTATTTCATATTGGTGAGGTATTAACGGGTAGAGGGAATGTTCTCTATGAAAAAGAAGGAATTCACAAGCTTGTTAGAGATAAAGGATTTGTCCACTTTGCAAAGTAAAATTGTGCGAACATAATCTCTAAAATGTTGTTTGAGGGTTTATACTCTTCTTCCCCTACGGCCACCGGGTTTCCTCGTTGTATCATGAGGAATTGGAGTTACATCATCAATCCTGCCTATCCTAAATCCAGCTCTGGCAAGCGCCCTAATTGCAGCCTGAGCACCGGGTCCTGGAATTCGTGGTCCTACGCCTCCAACGGCTCTTACTCTTATATGCAAAGCGTTGATACCTTTGGTTTTTGCAATATCCGCTGCGGCTACTGCAGATTTCATTGCAGCATACGGAGATGATTCATATCTGTCGGCAGTCACATGTCTCCCGCCAGAACTAAAGGCAATTGTTTCAGCCCCGCTAATGTCCGTGATATGAACTAGAGTGTTATTATAACTGCTAAATATATGGGCTACACCCCATTTGTACTGAATTACTTCTTCAACTTCTGACATTAAATCGTTAAATTAAATTTTTCAAAGGGTGTTAAAAACCTATCCTACTTGCATACAGGCAATTAGCTTGATTCTCATATTTTAAACACAACACAAAGTAACTAAGGCAAATAAATACACAAGCTACAGCACAACTTTAATGAAGTGGATTATCCTGTAAATTATCCATGAAATGGTTCAATCATGACAAAACAGACGAGGAACCCAAGCTGATAGCCTGCAAGTATTGTGATATGAAATTTCAAGACAAAGAACGATTAAAAAGACACACCAGGAAAGCCCACAGTGAAAAAGGTGGAGACATGCCAAAGTTCAATCTTTTTGGCAATTAGAGTCCATATAGACGATAAACATGTTTCCACTTCATGATGACACCCAGAGAATCCACGGTAGACCGTACGTAACTTATCTGCTAATTGCCATCAATGCTATAGTTTTTTTAGGAGAAGTGATTGCTACAGCAAATTTTTCTAATGAAGAGGCAACAAATACTTTGTTGCAAAACTATGGTGCTATTCCATATAAAATACTTCAAGGTGATATATTTTCGGCTGTCAGTGCAATGTTTCTTCATGCTGGTGTAGCTCACCTTATAGGTAACATGTTATTTCTGTTTGTATTTGGGGACAATATCGAGGACAAATTTGGTCGAGTCAAATTTGTCCTTGTATACATTGGTTGGGGTCTAGCAGCAGCATTCGCCCACAGTTTCTACACGATGTCTACAGGCGAAGGAGGAATTCCTGCTATTGGTGCATCAGGAGCAGTTTCAGGAGTGCTTGGAGCATATCTTGTGCTATTTCCAAGAGCAAAGATATTTACGGTAATTGCTGCATTTTTTATTACAACTGTAAAAATACCAGCCATAGCATACATTCCTTTTTGGTTTATAATGCAGGTTATCTTTAGCCTATTGAACCAATCTGGCGGTGTGGCCTATGTTGCACATATAGGAGGCTTTCTCGCGGGATTGCTAACAGGATACTTATTGAAGAACGTGGTTACTAGATATGGAATGGTAACACCACAAATACGATATCCCGCAAAGGATCGACAAAAAATTAGTAATATCCCAGACATGACCGTACATACTCAACCAGAGGTCATCAAGGGATCTAATTTTTATGAAATTATTGCCGAAATGCCAGGACTGACGTCCCAGTCAGATATACAGGCAAACTATGACCCTAACACTCAAAGTGTACGGATATTTACTCGCGGTCCGAGAAAATATGACATAAACGTTAGAATATCTGATATCCAAGATGGAAATATCAAAATTGATCAAATAGAATATCTCAATGGGATAGTACGGATTAGAATATCAAAGCAACTTTGATATTTTTTGATGCTTGAAACTTTGTAAATTTATCTGAATTATTTTGTTATTTGATCAATAATTGATGAATCATATAAGCTTCTACTTAATTCCCTGTATTTCTTATTAATAAAATCTAGAGATTCAACGAGCTTCTTTGATTTTCCATATTTGAATCGAACTAACTCTTTGTGTTTCCAAAAATGCTTTGCATCTGCAACATATATAGTCGTAAAATAATCAGGGCCAATAAGATTATCTGGCAACTTGATATTGTAGGGGAAAAGATATTCTACACCAAACCATTCGTCTCCGTCAGGATAATCATTACCTGTTATAATATCAAAATAAAGATGTAGTTTATCCTCTACAGTGAATCCTTCGTCTTTTATGAGAGGATGTCTAACATTAGATTTGTGATAATCAATTTTTAACAATTCTACTTCAAAATAAGTTTTTATTAGTGCTCGCCTAAAAATTTCATTGGATTCCCTCAGATTCAAAGATAATATAATAACACATGATGACTATTTTATAATCTTTTTAGCAGAAGAATGAAAAATTTGTTATGCCAGCTTGAAATCAATTGAATATATGGAATCATCTACATAATTAATATTATAGCAAAAAATCTAAATCATCACTTAAGCGGGGGTCGCCTAGCCTGGTAGGGCGTGGGATTGCTAATCCCATGTTCGCAAGAACTCGTGGGTTCGAATCCCACTCCCCGCGCTTCTCTTAGGGTTTTACACCAAAATAATAAAAAGGAAAAAGCTAAGAATTCTAATTGTAAACGCAATTTGCCAATAACCTCAGACAAAACATCACAGCCATTTAATGCAAAAGATAAAGTTTGTCCAACAGTTATCGACTATTTCAAATAATCGCTAGATTTACTATCGCCCAAAGAAAGTATTCTGGAAATCTCTCTAGAAACGAGTTCTCTCAATACTCCTATCATTTCTGAAAAAATCCGACTCCTATGAATTTAACGTCTATTAGTTTCTGGTTTGACTAAAGACAATAAAGACAATATAAGAAGAAAAATGAGAACTAAACTTTAGAAAACTGAGTGGCGAATAAAAAGAAAGAAATGAAAAAAGGAAGAAAAAAAGGATCACTTTTCTTCCAATTCCTTTATTCTCTCCCTAATTCCTTGAACTTCCTTCTC
>JAHEZK010000008.1:50872-52969 GCA_023251115.1 Nitrosomicrobium frigidum (SeqCode)
GAACTAAACTTTAGAAAACTGAGTGGCGAATAAAAAGAAAGAAATGAAAAAAGGAAGAAAAAAAGGATCACTTTTCTTCCAATTCCTTTATTCTCTCCCTAATTCCTTGAACTTCCTTCTCAAGACCTTCACTGTATTCTTTTAGTAAAGCAATCCTCTCTTCCCTTGTTAGAAAGTTTCTAACTTGATCTACTCCTATCCCACAGCATCCGAATCCCATTCAATCACCTCCCTACTCTCCATTATCGGTCATACGATATATAGCAAAACCATGTATTTATATATATCGGACATCCAATATTATGTACATTGCGAGATATTGATAGCGAATGCTGCGATATGAGGGGATTATTGGGATTTCTAATCCTCTTTTTACTCTCAAAAAAGCCAATGCACGGTCAAGAAATAGCTAATGAGCTGGCAAAAAGAAGGGGAGAAAAACCTAGCCCAGGAACAATTTATCCAGCTCTTAGGAGTCTCAAAGATCTCGGGTTCCTAGATGAAGAGAAAGAAGGCAAGATCATAACATATGCACTTTCTCCTAAAGGAGAAAAAGCCTTTGAAATAGCCAAGAAAAGGTTCACCAGGACATTTTTGGGAGTCATCACATAAACTAGATTTTGAGCACGGTTTTCGTCGTAACAGTGCAAATAATATTAGTACGCATTATTATCCACCTGTAAGGTAAAAGTTCGTTTGAAATAGTACAGGATAAATCATAGCGATACAAGTCACTTAAACATGCATTGATTACAATTAAAAATGACTTGGACACAATAGATTCAATTCTATATGAGACTCTAAAAATAACCCCATTTAAAAGAGATTATGACATCTCATTTGGGAAAATAGCAGCTATTCTAAATCGTTACAATCTAATTGAAAATCCAAGAAACCTTCGCTTCAGATTTACTTTGTTTATGCAAGAATTTTTTGATTCTGTTCCACAAGATCAATGGGACTTAAAAGATCCGAAATTCATAAAACAATCCGAAGAATTTGCAATTAGAAAATTCAAGGAATGGGTAATAGAACAACTGACGTAAAGAGAGTTCACTTCTCAAACTTGACATATCATATGTGTTTTGAATTTGCAATCAGATAGTAATAGTTTCATTGAGATGATATTTAGTACTTTATGAAGGAGTAGCTTTTTCACTGGAATTTAATGGTTCGAGTTCCACAATCAGTCCTTGGTCCCAATCGTATTTTGCTTTCATCAAGTCTGAGATCTGTGCAGCTAACTGAGTTTCCTTCAAGGGTTCGACTAATCTTGCATGACCATTAAATGTCAGTATGTTAATTCTGAACGAAATTTTAGGATCGTGACTAATGTTTCTAACCCAGTGTGCCGTTCTGCCTAGTTCTGACATTACGTAATATTTTCCGTTATTCTTTACATACCATATTTCTATTATATGCTCTTTACCAGTTTTCCAACCGGTCGTTGTCAAATACAGAAATTGTGGGTCATTCAAGGGCTCATCAAATTGTGCCTACGGTCAATACCACGCAAAACTATCATAAAACCTTGACCATATTATTGAGTTGTTGTTGGCCAGAAAATACAGATGTGGCTCAGACTCTAAAACAAAGTATGAATTCGTAGAATTTATATCAACCAGGCGATGATCTGTATGAAAAGTGAATAATAAATATGGATGCATATTTAGAAGAAGAGCTATACGACATTCTTACATATTGTATACAAAATTCTGATGCTGCAGATTTTGAAGAAAAAAAACAAAGAGTATTTACAATTGGTAAAGAGCTTTATTCTGATGGAGGAATTGACACTATGGAAAATATGTTTTATTCAATTGAATTTAGAATAAAAGATGAAATCGGCAAGGATGCCAATCCATATCGATCCTGGTGGAATGGCATATCAAGCGAATGGAAATATTAGAGCTTAAAATAAATCGACGTTGTTACCGGTAATGCACGTTTTTTTATTTTTTTATCTATAGAATCCCTAAACGTTGTGTAAAAATCAAAGAGAAGAATTTTTTTTACAAATAAATACAATAAAGTAGTATTAGAAATTATAACAAATTGAATATGTATAGATCGGTAACAGCTTGCGCACTATGTCAT
>JAHEZK010000077.1 GCA_023251115.1 Nitrosomicrobium frigidum (SeqCode)
AATGGATAGTTCTTTACCGCAGTTGGATGTGTAGACTTATACAGATAGACTTGTGGGCGGTAGAAATATACAGATAGACTTGTGGGCGGTAGAAATATACAGATAGACTTGTGGGCGGTAGACTTTCGAGTGGTAGACTTCCCAAAGTGACTAATAATTCAACGGTAGTTTTTTACCGCAGTTGGATGGTAGACTTCTGCATATGACCCATTTCGATCTTTCCAAGTCAAATACATATGGCATTCTTGTAAAAACCGTTAAAAAACCGGAAACCTTTATCGATTGATGGAAAACGGCTTTTCCTATAAAATTATCAAAACATGCATCTCAAACACTAACTGTGATTTCTGTGTTTTCCATATTTCATTTGTACTCCTATTAGCCACTCTATGTCACTGGAGGAGCCTGCCAATTTTGCCATGTTTAATACATCTCTGATATCCTTTGACCCATTTTATTCCAAACAGAATAGGCAATTTTTTGAATAAATAGACTTATTTGAATCATTGTGAATTAACATGCATTGGCCGATCTTCTACACGAAATTCGAGAGGAATATTTACAATTTACGCTAGAGCAGCGGCAGTATGAAAAAAAGGTAAATTCAATATCGGATATGTTCGGCTTAACACGAAAAAATAGATTCAAAACAGACTATTGCGCTGTATATGTGGTTGGAAGATTTCAATGCGCCCCTATTATCATGTTTGGACTGAACCCCGGTTATTCTTATAGGAATAGTCCTATAGAAGAAAATGAAGCAAGAAAATCGTGGGAGCATTATCAAAATCTCTATCTGAATTTTTTTAAATATTTTTCACACAATAAATTTGAATCACCATACTATACTGCATTATGGTATCTCCTTTCTGGACTGACGGGAACCCACTTTCCCAAAAAAAGGAAATGGGAATTATTTGATCAATATCTTTGCAATCTGGAACTAATACCTTACCATTCAGAGGGTGTAGTATTACCAGCAATACTCAATGAGGAACAATTAGAATATTTGCAAAATCGTTATGACAGTAGCATTAAATTTATTAGGCAATTCAAACCCAAATTGCTAATTTTTAATGGCAAAATATGGAAGACCTTATTAATCAACCATAATTTGATTGAACAGAACATTAAGGCTCCAAACACGGACCAATTCAGGATGTATTTTTTTGAATTGGATGGTATTCCATCTGTACTTTTTGATAGGTTCTTCCAAAGACACTTCGGGGGAATTACGAATGAAGATAGAATGTTTACAATACCAAAAGTAATTCACAATAAATTTGAGAATTTATCTAATAACTTGTCTCAGTCATGACATCACCTAACAATATGATAATCTCAAGGCGATCTGAATTGTTAACAATATGATTCCTGATGAACCCTAATTGCTGAAATTTCTCAATCATTCTGATAAACGTGACGCGATATTGATGAGTCAAGCTCTTTATAAAGGAACATTAGAAATTCTAACTGCTAGTTAAAGTATGCCTGTAGAAAAGAGCCAGAAGTTGCCAATGACGAATCTCTTAAAACTAAATGATTTAATTTCTATCTAAGATTGTGAGAACAAAAAGCTAGATAACATGTAATAAAAGTCGAATACTCTAACACCCATTGTAGAAAACTTTAGTGCTTAGCAATTCGAATCTATATCAGAATTCCATTTTTAGCAACTAAAATCGTCACGCATGCCTCTGCCCGTGTTAATCTTGTCTTCTCGAGAAGAACAGCAGATTACAAGTCGCGCTAGGAATAAGGTAATGATGAAGTGATTTTCTTAAGTACAGAGATTGACTCATCAATTGGGTTATTGGTTCCTAGTGCAAGCAAAGTTTGGTTTGCTCCTCCTCCGCCGGTTTCTCTAAGGTCTTTGAAGGAAAAAATATCGATAATATTTACATTATTATCAACAAGTGTCATGATGTGTTTTTTGATATCGTTTGTTGGAACCATAAGTACCAGCATGGTATCAAATGGCGATTCTGATACTGTCATATTATCATTTGAATTTAGAGGGATATCGCCATTGGTTATTGTAATACTTCCTTCCATAACAAATTTTGGATCTTGAGTGTTCGCATTTTTTTCAAAATAAGTAAATTTGCCACTGTGATTTAAAAGAAGTGGTTCAGTAGCAGTGTTAAATTTTAGTCTAGAATTGAAGACTTCCTTTGAATTCTCATCAGTTAAAGTTATCTCGCGGGTATGTCCCACGTCACCTGTAAACCAAATAATTTGAGTATTAGCGCCGGATACCAAGTTTTGCGGAACATATGGTTGATTAATCAGTCTCTGTTCCTTCGGTAAAAGGGGAGATTCATGTGCCTCATTTGGAATCAAGATTACAAAATTCTTTACATTGCTGGGAAGAGTCAATGTCTTGTTGTCAAAAATATCTCTCACTACATTTCCTAAAACGGCATTTTGAGAGAACGAGCTGTTAGAAAATGTATTTGCAAAGCCCATCACTAGCAACACGGCCATTACAAAAGAGAGTTTATTCATAGTCTATCGCTACCATGTAAATGCATGGGGTCTATATAATTTACCAATTTAATAATCACTTGTCTTGGCTTGTCATATCATTTCTTGTGCTTAATGGTAATAAAATTTAGATGTTATCATGTGCCTTATTCCTTGTCTTGAGAAGAAAAGCAAAAAAGGCAATGCAATTTCTATCTGGATGATTCTCAATTTTGCATAATGCTTACTTTAAGCAAGATTGCATATTCAATCTTCAGTCATTTCTTCCGCGGCCAGTTCGAATTATTAGGAACAATCGTCGTAAAGTAATACATAGACATCAAATGATATTGGTTGGGTTATTGGAAAACAAAATTGAATTAAATTATTACATCAATTCATACCCTTCACATCTAAACACATTGTCTTGAGAATCGAATTCTCCGTTTACCAAACAAACTAAGCCATTTATCCATGACAGCTCGAGTGAGTCAGTGAAATATGTTCTCAATACTATGAATTTTCCGTTCTTGTTGACATCTCTTCCTTTGAATGTTATTACTTCTCGACTATGTGTAGTAAATTTACCTTGCCAACTAGAAATTGAAATACCGTTACTATGTATTAGGGATGATCCACTACCTGAAGCTTTTCCACTTGGGAATGGATCTATTCCATCGATCTCAGCCGTCCAGGTACTTTCTCTTTCTGCTATCTTGTTGATTGGGTCTTCAGAAACGATTTTACTTTCTAATGGCATATCAACCTCTTCAAATAATTTACGTCCTATTGAAATCATACGATATTTTGATCTACTTGATATTTAAAATCCTATATTTTACATTTTACGTCAATTGGAATTAAGACTACACTAATTATCTTTATCAAAATTTATCAAACCAGTTTGTCTTTTACAAAGTTATTGACTTTTTATTATGTTACTACAAACTTGATAAAATATCCAATCCCATATTCTTAATTCAGTGTGCAGTTTGTCGGCTTCAGTTATTGAATATGTGCGATTTATTGTTAAAATGACTTCGTTCATTTTTGACTCTATAAGGTTACATATTTTAGTATCAGGATTCTTCAGATTTTCTAAAACCCAATATATTAGTTCGATTCTCATTATCAAGTCCAGTTTATAAGTTGAATTCTCCTTTTCTAAGTCGACCCATTTTTTAGATTCTTCAATCTCATTTTCTAAAATTTGTTCTATAGTCATACAAAATCAGTAGCTCTGTCAGGATTTAATTTCGAATACGCCTTACCGAGAGGGAGTAAAAGTATTTTATTATTCAGTCATAATAGGTTAAGAATTTAGAGATAGTTAGTTAAGATGTGGGTTTAGGACTATATGCATCACTAGAAGTTCGGAAACAAAAGAAAGTATCAAACCTTTATTAGAAATTCGTGGATGAATATGATTTAGAGGTAAAAAATCCAAGAACTATTGAATTTACTTAACAACTGGTGGGCCCGTGATTGGCATTTGGAGGCCGGCCCACCAGGAATGAATCGTTGTTACGGATTTATGATCATTTAAGACCAACATTTTATAAAAAAGTTAAAACCTGATGGGAGGAGGCTCAAGTATAGGCGAGATTACAATTGAGGCTCCCACCGGAGAATAAAGATACAAATTATATCATTTTATGGCAAAGATGTAGATTATGCAGAGAATGATTAGGCAACGGTTATTACGTCTGAAGTGTGTCAATATGGGTAAATAATTAAATACTTTTTTCTCTTAATGGATTTGTCAGGCTATGGCATTAGCCCTGGAATAAGATCAAAACCGCTACTTTGTGAACGCTGATAATGCCTACCAATAGAATAGAATGGTGGGTAAAAAATGAAAGGAATAGAATATCTGTTATTGGGAATTGGCGCTCTAGCCGGTGCGTTTCTGCGATATAAGATAGCCGAATCTCCAATTTTACTAGGAGTATTACCAATTAATATCCTGATAATCAACGTAGTTGGCAGTTTCATTTTGGGAATATTCGTGGCTATATCGATGAATTTTAATCTCGATCCAAAATATTCTATCTTGATAGCAATAGGATTTTGTGGATCATTTACAACCATGTCCTCATTTGCTCTTCAATCTGTAAGTCTAATTGACTCCAAACATTTTGTACTTTTTGGATTGAATTTAATTGGAAATGTAGGTCTTTCAATTCTTGCTTTGGTACTAGGAAGAGCTATAATGTTAGCAATAATGAGACCTTGATATTTTACATTGAATCTTGATACATGTATCCACAGATATGTACTGCAGGTCAAAAAATTAATGAACATTGTAAAAATCATGCTACCAGAAAGGCATAAAGCTAAGTAACTACTGACTATATTGTAAAATGACAATGATAGTAGGGGCAAAACTAATTTCAGAAACCTTTGGAAGTTTTGATTCACATTTACAAATTTTCAATAAATCTGAGTAGAAATGTGATAAATAGCGATGTATGAAGTTGATTCACCATCTTTTCTGGAGATTCCAGCGTCCTTGGTAGAACAGATGTTAATGAAAACTAACGAAATAGGAGACATACTTCAAAGCTCGATTCACGATATAAATTGTAAAAAAGAAAAATTTCGTTTACAGCTAGAACAAGTTGGGCTACTGGATAATGATATTAACTTCAGAAATATTAAGCGTTTAATTTCTGGTGGAGTAGATGGCGCTTATG
>JAHEZK010000078.1 GCA_023251115.1 Nitrosomicrobium frigidum (SeqCode)
TTGTTGCAATGCCAAATCCGCTATGGGCGGACCCATAGTACTAATTGCTACTCGGGCACCATACTTTACTTTAGCATAAAAGGCGGCATTTGCTGCCACCGCACTGTGAGGTCCAAGCGTACTTTTTGTCTCAGCTCTATTTAATGTTCCATCAGGATTGTAACTTACATTCCCTTCTGAAAAATCCGGCTCTAATTTTACTATTACTGCTACATTTAGGGGTGGGTTCATAATCTTCCTCAGTTAAGAATGGGGAGATTTAACGTTTACAAATTCATTTAATGTGCAATTTGATGCGGTTCCTAGTCCATAATTAGTAACCCATGGAATGGAGATCTTTAGTTCCATTGAAAAAATCTGAGATAGAAGGTTTTTAATTTCTTGTAAGGGCATTTCAATTTACGGTTTTATTAACACAATATATAACTTGTGTAACCTTGTTCAACAATTACAAATGAAAAAGATCTTTGAAATAGTGATCTGCTCATGTGAGAAGTGTAGCAGTCTTTGTTATTTCCTTTAAATCGTTATATGCTTTCTTAATTTTTGTGTAAAAATTCTCCATCCTAGGGTTTAGAATTGTATATGCAATATAGAAATCCTCTGCTTCTTTTATGTAACGATTTACCTTTGGATGTCCTGGAACGTGAAGGATAAATCTCATATTGTTCAACCTGTCTACAAGCTTGATTGTCTTGACATCATATTCCGAGTTTGCAAGATCATTACAGTATTCACAAAACCTTTTGAATTCACGTTCTTGGTCATCAGAACCAGAATAATTTTGAAGAGGTTTTACTTTTAATGTTGAGGCTACATTGTATACTTTATCTCCAAATCTGTGCCTAAGATATGCTTCAAAACCATATCCTTTGGCAGTATAGATATCCAAGATCCTGTCGTCATCCTCAAGGACATCATGTAAAATAGCTGAAACTACTTGAACTGCAGTTATTGGCTTGTTTACCAACATGTAATGTTTTACGACATCCATTGCTACGGGCCAAACATGTGTCTCAAGAAAGGACGAAGTACCATCTTCCCTCTTTAACCCTAAATGAAGCTCCTCTGCTTGTTCAATTGCTCCCTCAATATAACTATCAATTCGGAATTTTGCTTCGTTTTCTAGGAAAGATAGTAGTTCACTTTTTGTTACGGATTCAAATGTCATTTATATAATAACGATGTTGTCACTCAAAAAGTTGATCCCATTCATAAATTACCCTTGAATGGAAGAATAAGTACAAAATAAATGCTAGTTCACTCTATGAGGTCTTTTTGAGTCAATCCTTATCATAATTAAAAATGATATTTTTAGGAGCAGAACAATAAAATATCATAAAAACGGAGGTTAGTATATTGAAGAAAGAGTATGTAGTAGTTCGTATTGATGCTGCACCTGATGGTGCGCCATATGTAGTGGTTTCGTTATCTAATCCTAAGGATTTTAGAGAGCAAAGTCAACCAATGTCGCCTTTTGGCCAAAACGTGATGGGATTTACAAATATGGATGACATGATAAAAGGATTAAACAAAATGATGTCTGGCGGTGCCTATGGCCAGCTCGGTGGAGTAACCTCAATTAAATTAGATATGCATGAGTACAAACAACTTGGCCTTTCTGTAGGTGACAAGGTCTTTTTAGAAATATCAAAACCTGAAACGTTAGATGTTTAGATAATTTCTGAATTTTAATTTCATTTTTTTCAATATTATATCGGATTAAAGCAATTTTCAATCGCAGAAAATTAGAGTACTTGATTCAATAGATTTCTTTTATCTTCATCTATCATTTTTGATAGAACTACAAAGGACTCTGGATACTACATAATTTTACACAGTACACTCCTTTCTTTTTCTTCAAAGTTTTACTGCCCCATCTGATGCACTTTTTGAATGAGTCGTTTTAGTCTTTGTAACTCAGTTAGACGCATTAACCCATTTTAAAGCATTATCTTGATATTTCTGCGTGTAAAATTTTGTAGGCTTTGGCTGCATCCTTTTCTCGTAACACTATAATAATGTCATCCTGACCAAAATATGCATTAACTATTTCTATTCCGTCATTATGAAGCACTTCGGAGATATAAGAGACGACGTCGGAGCGATTCTGTGTTGGTGATATACGTATGCTTATCTTTGCCAAACCTGTCTGAAAAATGTTTTTTTGGCTAGGAAACGATTCGAGCAATTTTCGTACGTCACTTATATCCTCTGTCAAAAATCTGAACGAATCTGTTAACCTAAAAAATTCATAATCGGGATCGATCTGTGTGAATCTGTTCATTAGATCCACAAGATCATCAGTACCAAAATCATTAGCCGAAAATTTAACATCAACAATTCCATCTGTTAATGAAAGTCTGGCATTCTTTAGAACGGACTCACTTTGTACTTCGTCCTTTTTCTCATACGAATCGGCATATCTTTTGATTGCTACAACTATTGTGTTGAGGTTAACTGGTCCACCAACCTGTGCCTCTACATCTTTTTGGATCTTTACAGCTAACGCGGTATAGTTAATCAAATCCATCTTGAGGCAGTCATGAATTGAGCGATTATTGGTAATGATCTCTCTCACTACATCAGGTACAGACATGTTAACTATCATACAAGATTGATATTCATTGTCATATATAATAGTCTTATGTAATAAACCATAATAATATACAATAAACTTTATATAATGTCATGATTATTACATAATATGGATAATTATGACATAACAGTCTGGGACGAACTCGACAACCTCTTCCGAAAGATGACTAGACCATTTATGGATATAGATGACATATGGGACGAGCTAAAAAGCTCAACCAACCTCCAAACATTTGGTCCCTATTACTACGGCTATACTGCTACGATAGGACCAGATGGCAAGCCGATAGTAAAAGAATATGGAAACGTAAGACATGGTCTTCTTCCAACATCTGACACAAGAGAACCTTTTGTCGATGTTATCATTGATGATAAAGAAAAGGTCCTAAAGATTGTAGCAGAGATGCCAGGGGTCGAGAAAAAGGATATCAAAATCGAAGTTGTTGGTCGAACAGTAAATCTCGATGCCGAGCATGGAGAGAAGAAATACCACGCCAAGGTACCGATCAAGCACAAGGTCGACGAGGATTCGGTCAAGGCAACATATGCCAATGGTATCCTTGAGGTCAAGTTCAAGCTAAAGGAAGAGGAGAAGCCGAAAGGAAAAACAGTGGAGGTAGAATAAATCCCTCCATTTTTTTTATGGTGATTCAATAATGAATGAAATAATTTTAAAGATTGCTGAAGCCTCACAACGCTATGTAGGCAAAGGTATTGCCGTAGTTGATCCAAAAGTTGTCGAGGATAATAACTGGGAAACTGGTCAAATCTTAGAACTTGTTGGTAATAGAAAAAGTCATGTAAAATTATGGCCTGGTTCTGCGCAGGATTATGGGGCAGGTATCATAAAAGTCGATGGTATAACAAGACATAATATTGGTTCTGGCATTGGTGAAAAAATTTCTATAAAAAAAGTAGACGCAAAAGAAGCAGAACAAGTAGTACTTTCTCCTATTGAAAAATTGAGCGCAGAAGGATTACAAGAGTATATGCAAGCAAATTATATTGGTCATGTTTTGACTACAGGAGACACACTTGTAGTAACTACACAGCTGGGTGGAAAGACCCAGCTGGTTGTCACAAGTACTGTACCTCCTTCTAAACCAGTAATAGTAAGTGAACGTACTAAATTCAAACTTGGTACAATGATCAAGGCAATAGACCAATCTATTCCAAGAATTACCTATGATGATCTTGGAGGACTGAAAAACGAAGTTCAAAAGATTCGTGAAATGGTGGAACTTCCTATGCGACATCCAGAATTATTTGAAAAACTGGGCGTTGAGGCACCCAAAGGTGTGTTGTTGTATGGTCCACCAGGAACAGGAAAGACACTATTAGCAAAAGCGGTAGCTGGTGAAACAAATTCTCACTTTATCTCAATCAGTGGACCAGAAATAATTGGTAAATACTATGGCGAAAGTGAAGAAAGGCTAAGAGACATCTTCAAGCAAGCAGAAGAAAGTGCTCCAAGCATTATATTCATAGATGAAATTGATTCTATTGCGCCAAAAAGAGAGGAAGTTACTGGTGAGGTAGAAAAGAGAATAGTATCACAATTATTGACTTTAATGGATGGGATGAAATCGAGGGGTAAAGTTGTTGTAATAGCTGCGACAAATAGACC
Organism: Nitrosomicrobium frigidum (SeqCode); assembly: GCA_023251115.1. GTDB lineage: Archaea > Thermoproteota > Nitrososphaeria > Nitrososphaerales > Nitrososphaeraceae > TA-21. The sequence continues at coordinate 4,226 of JAHEZK010000078.1, forward strand.
TGACTCTCTAGATCCCGCAATAAGAAGACCAGGAAGATTCGATCGAGAGATCGAGATTGATATACCAGATGAGGCTGGAAGAAAAGAAATCCTAGATATTCACACTCGCGGAATGCCACTTGATAAGAAAGTCAATCTAGAACAAATGGCAAAGGTAACTCATGGATTTGTAGGAGCAGACTTGGAAATTTTAGCAAAGGAAGCTGCAATGAGATCATTGCGAAGGATCCTACCGGATTTGGATTTAGAGGTGGAGAAGATTTCAAATGAAATTTTACAAAAAATTGTAATTACTGATGATGACTTTAAGGACGCACTAAAAGAGGTAAGACCCTCAGCACTAAGGGAAGTTCTAGTTCAAGTTCCAAATGTTACTTGGGAGGATGTTGGTGGTCTAGAATCGCTTAAAGAAGAATTACGTGAGGCCGTTGAATGGCCGCTCAAACACAAGGAGGCATTTGAATATACTGATCTTGCTGCACCCAAAGGAATAATATTGCATGGGCCACCGGGTACAGGTAAAACCCTTATTGCAAAAGCACTAGCACACACAACCGAGTCTAACTTTATCAGCATTAAAGGACCTGAACTCTTATCAAAGTGGGTAGGAGAATCTGAAAAAGGAGTACGGGAAGTTTTCAGGAAAGCAAGGCAGGCTGCACCATGTATCATATTTTTAGATGAAATTGATGCTATTGCTCCAAGTAGAAGTTCAGGTACGTCGGACTCGCATGTTACAGAAAGAATAGTATCTCAACTTTTAACAGAGATTGACGGTCTTGAGGAATTACATAATGTGGTTGTAATTGGCGCAACTAATCGACTAGACATAGTAGACACTGCCCTGCTACGACCAGGAAGATTTGATAGAATAATTGAAGTACCATTTCCTGACGCCAAGGGACGAGAAAGCATATTCAA
>JAHEZK010000009.1 GCA_023251115.1 Nitrosomicrobium frigidum (SeqCode)
CGAACTAAGAGCGTATACAAACATGGCATTTGGATCGATCTTTTTGTTTCCTCTAATTCCTACATTATGATTGTTCCTTCAGAGTCCAATTAGAGAACTAGTATCACGGGTCCAGAGGGATTTGAACCCTCGACCAACTGCTCCGCAGGCAGCCATTCTATCCAAACTGAACTATGGGCCCAAACTTTTCTAACAGAGTTCCTTATATGAACTAGTTGTACTATCTATTTCTATCTACATCAATATTCATCGAAATATATGAAACTAACACATGGAGATCAATTTCATTCCTCAAACAATATATGTAGATAAACTTGATTATCCTAGTAAATCGATCAACATGGTAAGATCCTTCCTTGAAGAAATCGACAAACGCATACTCCTTTTTGATGGTGCTATGGGAACAGAAATACAGAAACTTAAGCCAAAACCAGAAGATTTTCCAAATAACAAAGAAGGATTCAATGATGGGCTTATTCTATCCAGACCAGAATGGATTGAAAACATACATAGGAGTTATTTAGAAGCAGGTTCTGACTGCATTGAGACAAATACCTTTGGTAGTAACCAAATTAAACTCCAGGAGTATGGATTTGGAGAACAAACAGTATCATTAAATAAATCTGCCGCACAACTTGCAAACAGGGTAGCCAAGGAATTTTCAAATGAAAAAAAGTTTGTTATAGGATCAATGGGGCCAACAGGTTATCTTCCAAGCTCAAACGATCCTGACTTGGGGAATATTAGCCTAGATACAATTACAGACGCATTTGATTTGCAAGCTCAAGGTCTAATGTTGGGAGGTGTTGATGTTCTACTCATTGAAACAAGCCAAGATATATTAGAAGTTAAACTTGCCATAACCGGATCATTTAATGCGATGCAAAAAGTTGGCAAAGAAGTACCTATAATTTCCAACATAACCATGGACAAATACGGTAAGATGTTACTTGGTACAAACGTCCAGTCAGCATATACAACAGTTAGTGACATGGGAATTTCAGTTTTTGGATTAAATTGTTCTACAGGACCAGCTGAAATGGAATCAAGCATCAGATGGCTAGATGAACAAAACGAATTACCAATCCTAGTCATGCCAAATGCTGGAATGCCAATTAATGAAGGTGGTACGGCGGTTTACAAGATGACCTCAAAAGACATGTCAACGCAACTTGGAGAATTCTTACACAAGTATAAGAGAGTGAGAATGATAGGGGGTTGTTGTGGGACAACCCCAGAGCACGTTAGAGAACTCGGAAAAATATTAAAAACGTATGACTTATAATTCGCAAACTAACAATTGAGAATATATCAATTCTATGCACCTTAAACATGTACCCCGAGTTAGTTCAGCGTTAAAGGCTGTAGATTTATCTCAGATTCCTCCGCCCTTGATAATAGGAGAGCGTCTGAACACTCAGGGCTCAAAAAGGGCAAAAAGATTGGTATTATCAGATGACTTTGACGGGCTGATAGACCTTGGAAGAGAACAAGTAAGTGATGGGGCTCATTGCATTGATGTTTGTGTGGCAACAACTGAAAGATCCGACGAGCTCGAATTTATGAAAAAGCTCGTGAAAAGATTAAGTCTCGAAGTCGATGCGCCTTTAGTCATTGATTCAACCGATCCCAAAGTGATTACAGAAGCTATATACCAAATTCCAGGAAGACCAATCATTAATTCTATCAACTTGGAAGGAGACGGTTCTCGATTCCATTTACTTGCACCAATTATGGCAAAATTTGGAATTCCATCGATTACAATGTGCATTGGACCAAACGGAATGGCCAAGACATCGGAAGAAAAAACTAAAGTAGCAAGATTGCTCTTTGAAACGGGAAAAAAATACGGATTACAACCATGGCAGTATATATTTGACGTACTAACCTTCACCCTAGCAACTGGTGAACAAGAATATGCAAATTCTGCAGTTGAGACACTTAAAGGCATTTCCTCAGTCAAGGAGGAAATTGAAGGTTGCTATACTACTCTTGGATTAAGCAATATTAGTTTTGGTCTTCCGGTAAGTGCAAGAAAAATAGTCAATTCGGTATTTTTGCATCATGCACTGAAGGCAGGACTGGACATGGTAATTATTAATGCAAAGGATATAATTCCCATAGGAGAAATTAGTCAGGATCAAATCAAGCTCGCAGAGGATCTTATTTTTAATAGGCATGCTAGTGCTCTTTCTGATTTAATATACTATTTTGAGAACAAGAATGTAACTGTTACTAATAATTCTCAAAAATTAGAAGAAATAAACAAAAATTGGGATTTTGACAAACGATGCTACCATCGCATAGTAAATCGAGTAAAGGATGGAATTGAAGAAGACGTGGTTGGATCTATTACTGACAAACTTGAGAAAAAACTAAAGTCAAAACCGGGAGACATTCAAAAAGAAGAATTGTTAAGGCAGTACCCCGAGCTATCTCATGAAGCAGCGGTCCAAACCCTAAATGAAGTATTGCTTCCGGCAATGAAAGAAGTGGGTGACAAGTTTGGAGCTGGTGAGTTAATTTTACCTTTTGTACTAAAATCTGCAGAGTGCATGAAATCTGCAGTATCCGAACTTGAAAAATATCTTGTCAAAAAACAGGGAGTAAGCAAGGGAAAACTTGTTTTATGTACGGTGTACGGTGACGTGCATGATATAGGTAAGAACCTCGTAAAAACAATTTTCTCTAACAATGGTTATACTGTATATGATCTTGGTAAACAGGTTCCAATACAACAAATTCTAGATAAAATAAAGGAAGTACAAGCGGACGTCGTGGGTTTATCTGCATTACTAGTTTCAACCTCAAAACAAATGCAGTTTTTTATAGAAAACGCAAGGCAACTAAATCTCAATATCCCAACATTATGTGGTGGTGCGGCCATAAACAGTGATTACATAAACAGAATTGCAAAGTCAGATGGCGTGTACAAGCCAGGAGTCTTTTATTGCAAAACTGCATTTGAAGGATTGAACATAATGAATAAATTGAGATCTCCTGAAAAAGATAAATTCATTCAGGAATGGAATAATAAAATCAGTAAATTTGATGAAAAGAAACAAACACAAGTAAAAACTGATATCGATACATTAGTTAGTAAAGTAATAACTGTAATACCACCAACCGCACCGAATTTTGATTCACCAATAAGATTAGGCCCTTCAGAAATTAACCTTGACGAGGTATGGCAGTATTTAAATAAAAAATCCCTTTTTGTTCTCTCATGGGGTATAAGAGGAAAATCGGCATCCAAAATTGGTGATCCTGAGGCACTGCTATCAGAGTGGAAGAAAAAAGTAATAGATGAGGGACTTTTCTCGCCGCGTGCAGTATATTCTTACTTTAAATGTCATAATCATGGTAACAAACTTGTAGTGGATTCAGATAAACAAGGACAAATAGTTTTTGAATTTCCAAGATCATCAAAGCCTAAACGGCTGTGTATTACAGACTATTTTGGGAAAGACGATGTTGTTCCATTTCAGGTAGTCTCTGTGGGTCAAAAAACCGTATCAAAAATTGAAGATCTCAATTTAAACAATAATTATACCGATGCCTATTATCTTCATGGTCTGGCAGTAGAAACAGCAGAAGCTCTGGCAGAATGGGTTCACCATCGAATTAGAAGAGAACTAAATATTGATAAAAACAGAGGACTCAGATACAGTTGGGGATATCCAAGTTGTCCGGACATTATGCAACATTATTTAGTGTGGAAACTAATTGATCCAACCACAAGTGGAATCGGTCTTACTTCTGCAGGTCAGATAAATCCAGAGTACTCTACAGCTGCCATAGTAGTTCATCATCCTGATGCAGAATATTTTATACTGTAGATACGGTTAGATTTGAGATAGATAAATAAATGACAATTAGTGATTTTGTTTTCTCCTGCGCAACAGATAATGTGCCTGCTTACTTTACCTATGAGGGTGAAAATATGCTAATCGTACAATCAAAGGACGGTGCTAAAAACCAGAAAAATGATTTTGAACAGATTGAAGGTTTCATGGGTGCGCTGGTATCACACGAGTCTGTACATGTAATAATAGCAAAATTAGCTGATGGTCAGATTTCTGATTCGTTAGACGATCTTGAAATTGTTGTGGAAAGATTTGGCAAGAAATTCCAAGTTAGCCTAAATAATATGTTATTTTCAACAGATAGCAGTGGAATTATCACAAAGTAAATAGTAATCTTGTTACTCAATTGTTATTTTTGCATGCAGCCTTCAATGATTTAATATATTTTTTCAATTTATCTTGTAGGCAATCAATACTCTCATCTTTATTATCATCAATCAATTTGATGATGGCACTACCAACAATCACAGCATCGGCTCCATATTTGGACATAAGTTTTATGTGATGTGGCCGGCTTATTCCAAAACCTACAGAAATATTGCTCTTGTTTGAACTTAATTTTTTTATGTTCCTAATAGCAGTAAGAGTGTATTCATTAAACGAATTTCTCATACCCGTAGTACCGTATACAGACACAACATAGACAAAACCCGTAGAAACTTCAAGTGTTCTTTTGATTCTAAAATTTGATGTATTTGGAGCAACAAGGAATACCGATGCAAGTTCAAGATTCTTCGAATATTCCAGGTACTCCCTGGATTCTTCTATAGTCATATCAGGGAGAACAAAGCCATCCACTCCTGCTTCCTTTGCTATCTCCATGAACTTTCTGAATCCCTTTTTTTGTAGAATATTAGAATATGTCATTATGACTATTGGAAGTTCAGGATATCTTTTCCTGGTCGCCCTAACAATACCCAGACAAATATCCGGATTAATTCCCTTCTTTAACGCTTTAAATGAGGCCTCCTGGATTGTTGGACCATCTGCAATTGGATCTGAAAAAGGGATACCTATTTCTATAAAGTCAGCGCCTCCGTCCACAATAGATGAAATTATTTTCTCACTTGTGCTGGCGTCAGGATAACCTCCCAAAACATAGCATATCAGCCCTTTTTGATTCCTTGATTTTAATTCAGCAAATTTTTTCTCTATTCTATTATTTTGTAATGATAACACTGACTATGACCTGCCGAGGTATTTTTTTCTAAACTTCATTACTTGATCTATGTCTTTGTCGCCTCTACCAGACAAGGTAACAATGATATTTTGATCTCTTCTCATTTTTTTTGCCAACTTCATTGCGTATGAAACAGCATGGCATGATTCTAAAGCTGGTATAATACCTTCCAATCTTGAAAGTTTGAAAAACGCATCCAACGCCTCTTTATCATTACAGGTAACATATTCTGCACGTTCAATGTCCTTTAGTTGACCATGCTGAGGACCTACACCTGGATAATCCAAGCCTGCCGAAATACTATGTGTATCATTTATCTGTCCAAATTCATCTTGTAAAAGATATGTTCTCATTCCGTGAAGTATTCCCTCGGAACCAACTTTTAGTGTGGCAGAATGTTTTCCTGTTTTTATACCCATGCCACCTGCTTCAACTCCGTATAATGACACCTTGTTATCATCTAGAAATGGAAAGAAAGTGCCCATTGCGTTACTACCTCCACCCACACAACATACAAGTGCATGAGGAGAACTTGTACCAGTAGTGGTAGTCAAGTTTTTAAGCTGTGATTTGATTTCTTCACCGATTACGCTTTGAAAATCTCTTACAATCATAGGATATGGATGTGGTCCCACAACCGATCCTATCAAATAGTAAGTATCTTTTACATTTGTTATCCAATCGCGTAACGCTTCATTTATAGCATCCTTTAGTGTTCTTGTTCCAGATTCTACATGGTGTACTTTTGCTCCCAATAGTTCCATCCTGAATAAATTCAATTTTTGTCGTTCAACGTCTATAGATCCCATGTAAATTTCTGCATTCAATCCAAGAACAGCTGCTGCCATTGCCGTTCCTACGCCATGCTGACCTGCTCCAGTTTCTGCAATTATTCTTTTTTTTCCCATTTTCTTGGCCAAGAGGCATTGGCCCAAACAGTTGTTGGTTTTATGTGCTCCGCCATGTAAAAGATCCTCTCTCTTGAGAAAAATCTTTGCACCACCTACATGATCTGTCAGATTCTTTGCAAAAAAGAGCGGTGTAGGTCTTCCTGCATAATTTTTAAGATAATACTCAAGTTCCTTCCTAAAACTAGAATCGTTTTTAAGTTTTTCGTATGCTTCCTCAAGTTCACTAATCGCCGGAACCAAAGTTTCTGGAATATACTTGCCTCCATATTTTCCATATTTACCATCTATAGGAAACCTTTGTAAATTGGTCATTTTGATACAGTTGCCAGAAATTGCTGTCTGTCTGAGGATTTAAACATAGCATAACTCCTTTATCTTTTCAAAAAAATTATCTGATTCCATGATGCTTGTGCCTACTAGAAATGCATCAACGCCAATTGATCTTAATTTCTTGATTTCATCAGAATTGGATATTCCGCTTTCACTTATGATAATATTGTTTTGTTTATCAAATGTTTGTAGTAGTTTAATAGTAACATTGATGTCAACCTCAAGAGTACTCAAATTTCTATTATTAATACCGATGAGTTGCCTTTTATTTTTTAGTATTTCCTTAAACTCATCTTCTGAATGAACTTCGCTAATAACTTCAAGGCCTTTTTTTGTGGCATAATCAGAAAATTTTTCCATGCTTCCTTCCGCAAATCCCTTGTCAAATACGGTTTTAATTAACAAAATACAATCTGCGCCTATCTTTTTTGCTGCATCAATTTGAACCTCACTAACAATGATATCCTTCATTAACAAAGGCACATTGACATTTTTTCTGATAGATGCAAGATTATTGATAGAGCCTTCAAACAAGTAAGGCTGAGTGAGTACAGAAATCCCAGCAGCTCCTGATTTTGTCATTTCTATTGCTAGGTCCTCTGGAGTTATCTTGGATTGATCCAGAATTTTGCCTTTTGAAGGTGAAGCAAATTTTATCTCTGAGATAATGGGAACACGACTGCAAGTCAGAATTGTTTTCTTTAGCGAAATTATAGAGTGACTGTCATAATCATATTTGTCTGCATCATACAATCCTTCGTTGATGGCCTTGTAAGAATTGTCAGTCAGTGTTTTTAGTCCCGTTTCTCTGGAAAAAAATTTACTCAAAGTCACACCAGAGTGTAATTTCAGTTCTAATCATATAACTGTATTCGACTGTATAAGCCATATAAGTAAGCTGCCTTCCTTCCGAAGGAAGTTTCTATCCCTTCACATTCCGAAACTTTTACAATTTACTTCTTTCAGAAACCGCCTAACCTATGCCACTAAACATGAGATATATCTGACCTTAATCTAAAGACAGGTAAGATTTCCTAGCAGTCGGATTTATAAACCATCTTTAATCGACTAATACTAATGAATTCCAGAAGGGGAGAAAGGTTAGTATCGATTTATTTATTCTTGTTTGCCTCATTACTCTTAACATATGCTATTGCAAGCGCTCAAATGGTAACGAAGGCGTGGGCGACTATTGATCCAGCAACTCCGAACGTTAATGATCCAAATCAAATATCAGACGATCTCGTAAAAGACAATTACCTTGTTTACATTAAAGAAAAAATGGGTCAGGGTCTAGGCGGCCTTAGTTAATGCCTGCCTGGCTTAGGGTTGGGTAATTTGAAAACAGACGGTGCTAATTGCACTCCTGATCAACTGAATAAACAAAATAACGTGCCCGCTGAGTTAGACGATGACATAGTCGGCAAGTTAAGCGATAAATTAGAGAAAAAGCAAGAAATTCTCAAGGATAACTTTCAGAAATTAAGAGATAGGTTGGATAAGGCAATAGGTGAAGAAGAGGAAGAAATACCATTGCCAGACGATATTCAGAAATTGATTGATAATGAGGATATAAAAACAATGGAAAAACATAAGTCCCAAGCAGGTCAACACTGCAGGGACGGAAACGTTTTAGCCGGTGCTTCTAATGAGGAAGACCTTAAGGTATTAGCAGAATGCCAAGACGCAGTAGGTGATGTTATGCATACTAAAAAAATGGATGATGGAGACTACAAATTCTTACTAAAGTTAGATGACAAGTATGAATTCCTCTTGGATGACAAAAACAAAGAAAAAACTGATGGATTTCTTGTAATTGAAGTCGTTCCTAAGGACCAAGATATAAAAAATGTAGATCTGCCCAAGTCAGGCGATAAAGTCCATATTTGGGGGGCCTGGGTAACCGATAAGCCAAAGGGATGGCATGAAATACACCCTACTTGGAAAGTTGTTAATGAATAGTATCGATACATACTTTCCAGAATATTTAGTAAATAATTCACAGCTTGCTAGGCAATTTGGCAGCTTCCTGTGCCTGTCAATTGCTATAGCCGGATTTCTTTTTTCTTTAATTACTTCAACAAACGCTCAGATTGAGGTTACCGTGGATGAGAATCTGTCAACTGCTATATTTAATAGCACTCTAAGTGAAGATGCTGAGCCAAGACCCGATATATTATATTCTGCATTAGATAAGGACACGATAGTCGGTGAGGTGCTAAATAACTTTAGTTATCCTATTGAATTGGTTCGCATAACTGCAACAGTATATGACAAGAACGGGATTATCGTTGCAACTGGAGACAAATACGTTAACGACTATCTACTAAAACCTGGAAGTAGGTCTGGATTTGATATCTTTTTAGACGAAACGTTACCTAGTAAGAGCAAGTATACTCTTACAACAAGTTTTGAAAAATCAGAGGACAATAAACTTGAGGCATTACAATTGAGTGTAGGCAAAAATTTTAAGAGCTCAAACAGTTTTAGAGTCCTAGGAGAAGTAATGAATCAGGGCAAAAATGATGCCAACGCTGTGAAGGTATCGACAATATTTTATGACGAAAAACACAAGGTGATTGACACAGATTACGTTTTTACAAATCCAGATATAATCAGCCCAAACAAAAAAGCACCATTTGAATTTTCGTTCTATATAGATAATCCTGGGAAAATTAAATCTATGGCTTTCAATGTTCAAAGTGATGAGTATTCTCTAATAACGAACAACGGTCAAAATAATACGATACCACAACAATAGCAGTCAAGACAAATTAGCAAGTATCACACTTTGGGAACGCCTTGACAGATTCCAAAGAGTCTGTCAAAGGTCTTCGGACGTCGCAAATTTATTTGGATTTAAGATGATTTTCTGCCACTTATTTTTCAAGTCTCCATTATGTTATTTCATTGGCCTTTATTCACAACGCGTAACATTGTATTTTCAATTTCAAGTAATCTGACTGGTTTTACAAGAACCTCTATATTTTTGTCCCTTAATTTAGGATGTTTAGATAATTCGCTGCTTAGAGATTTGTATGCAGTGATGAATAGTATGGGCATAAGTGGACATTTATCTAATATTTTGACTGCGGCATCGATTCCATTGATTTTTCCACGGAGAATGTAATCGATTAGACAAATGTCTGGCTCATTCTTTTCAAAACTGTTCATAATATTATCCGCATTAAAAAAACAAGAAACAACATCGTGTCCTAACCTAGAAATATAATCCCTGTAAAGATATAAGATATCTTCTTCGTCTTCGATAATCATTACTCTTAACCTGTTCCTCCATTTGCTGGTCATCTAATCACCAAATTAGTATTCCTTCGCTCCAACAATTCCCGTAAATTCAACGATAAGGTTGTTAGTCTAACAAGCTCAACATTGTATAATACGGTTCAAACTAGTTGCTAATGACTTAATTTGTGCGCCTACACAGGAAATATGTCAGTTTGTAGTTTTAAGTCGTGCGGCATTGATTAATAATATGCGCTAGGACACAAATTATTTTATTCAGTTCCAGTCAAAATCTGAAATATCGGGAAAAAATCTATCAATTGGCACGAATTCGTCTCCCGTTATTTCACCCAGCGGAAAATCCTTTGTTTGAACCGTTACATACACTTTACCATTCAGCATTAATTTCTGGAGATCCACCAACGACTTTCCATCTAATTCACCCCTGAGATCATCAGATGTTACTCCGCCTACAGCAATCGATCCTTCTACTTCATGATGGTGTGTTAAGTTGAGGTTAGTCTCCTCGTATTTTTCTTTGACTTTAACTTCTTTCGCTTCTTCCAACAAATCTAATATCATATTTCCACCGTGATTATTGTCACCTCTACTGTAGAGGTAAATTCCAGTTATATTGTCAATATTGTTCACATTAACATTGAATACAAGTTTCTTGAAATCCTCAGTAAACTTTAGACCAATGTAGCCATGAGCATGTGTAAATGTAGGAGGTTCTTGCTGATCCGCGTCAAGCACGCTCCAGTATCGATCTACTTGCACTGCATTGATTGATATGTTGGAATACATTAATTCAGCCAACATCAAAGTAATAGTAACCTTCAATAGAAACAATAGTCTCTTCATTACTGCCGCGTGCCCAAGAATAGGTTGGAAGATAGATCATATAAATCAGGATGACCAACAATTTAATATTTACGTCGAAAATACCAAGAAGGTAAAGAAAATTTTTTATAATATTTTTGCAAGTGTTAGCGAAGCTTATGGAACCGATGTTAAGACCAGACATCCAAAACTGTTGAATTCTAAAAATACATGATTACTGACTTATATACTCCTAAGAATAACGCTAAATTTAGCAAAACACTTGATAGTTAGTTGGACCTCCTATCGTTCGATTAAAGGAGTTACGCATTGGTTGGTAATTATGAGCGTGATTATGATTATTCTAAGCATTCTTTCAGAATTGATTAATTTTGTAATCGTTTCAGGCAAAGTTAACAATCCCTTGTTTGATACGATTATCATTGTCAATAACATTATTGGCGGGATAATAGGAATCGTAGCGGCAATTATCGGCCTTAAGTGGTATTATAGAGCAACATGGAATATCCGTTCCTTTGGAGCCAAAGAAGTAACATCACCGAGAATGGCTGTAATCTGGTGGTTTATTCCCTTGTTCCATTTATGGGAGCCGTATAGATTTACTCAACAAATATCGAAAGCAAGCAATCCGGAAATAATGTTAACAAACGGAATTGAATGGAAGAACAATCCCAGTTCAAGTATCGTAAAAATTTGGTGGCTCTTAATCTTAGTTTCACTTATTGGTGTTTTTACTGTTAATTTAATTGATAGTTATTTTCTTACATTAAGTGGCATCCAAGTAGGCCTTCATGATGAGATCTCTGATCCAAATTTAAGATTTTTAGAAGACGCATTTTATATAATTTCGATAATCTCAATGATTTTTTTTATTCCGATGATTAAGAAAATTTCAAGTAGGCAAGAAATCAAATCTGGTTTTTCAATTTAAGTTTATTTCAGATCGAGTATTTCTGGTTGATAAATATCGCTCTTACAATTGACTGTATTACTAAATTCATAGAATTCATAGAAGTATATATGTTTAGAAGGGCATCAAGGGGCTGGTGATGCCAGAAATAAAATACCTCTGAAATAATGGTCTTGAAGCAAACTTATTCGATAATTTGAATTAGCCACTTATTTGCTATCAATTAATAAATATATTATTGTTCATGATAACATTCTATCTGAGAATTGTCAGAAAGTAGAATCTTCCATGATAGGTCCAAGCTATCTCCCCGGTACATACCTAATGAACTTCACCATAGAGAAACAGAAATGTCGTTGCTTCTAACAATGTTTAAAGATTCTTATATCAAGCCAGACGAATTCTTATTTTCGACTCCACAAATAGTAGGAAGGTCAGGAATTGGAAAGACATCTACGATTCTGAAATTTTCAAAAATGCTAGAAAATGAATTTATAAAATCTGGATTAACCCTCAAAGTTGCCTATATCAATCTAAAGTTACAGGGTGGCAATAAATATGCTGTTTATCGGTTCCTTTTGGAAAAAATAGCTCCAGAACTTCCGTCACAAGGCCTCAGTGCAGAGGAGATGTTAAGATATCTCTTATCATATTTGACTGAGAACAAAATATACACCCTGATTATTTTGGATGAAATAGAATTTTTGCTCCGATCAAACAAAGATAGTGGCATAATATATGACTTTACTCGGCTCAATGAGTTTGATCTGTCAAAACACTGTAATGTTATAGGTGTCGTGTTCATCGCAAGGAGCACAGATTTTCATGATAAAATCGACAGCTCTGAATTAAGTACTTTAGGAAGATTGCCAATAGAATTCAAGCCATATTCTATAGACGAAATAAGCGATATTTTACTTACAAGGACTTCAGAATCATTCAATCCTAATGTAGCCGGTACTGATATTATCGATGAAGTTTCACTCATAACAACATCATCGCAAGTAGGAGGGGATGTACGATATGCTCTGGACTTGCTGCTATACGCGGGTAATCTTGCAGAAGCAAATGGGAGCGATCGAATCACATTAGACCAAATTCGTAAAGTGCATGGTTACAATAAACCATCACTTACAATCGAGGATTTAAAAGAACTTCCCAAGAGTCATCTACTTACACTAATGGCCATTTTAAAAGTACAAAATAAGAGAAAAAAACAATACATCGAACTCAAGGAAATTAGGGTTTATGCCCTAGAATTGGCTGATGAATACAAGCTAAAAAAATTTGAATTTGAGGACTCTATGAATGATTTACTCGAAAGAAAAATAGTTGAAATGAAGTCATTAAAGGAAATAGGAATGAACATAACATCATTAGTTGAATTAGAACCTTTATTAGAACAACAGATAAATAAAAAATAAATGGATTTTGATAGCAAGACTATCATAGAGAATGGAATAGGAACAATTGGCAAAATAAAAATACTAAAGGCATTAGCCGATGAGAATAAAATGGTAACTATTTATGTTCTCCATAAAAGAACGGGATTAAAAAGAGAAGACATTAAACGAAATCTTAAAGATTTATTAAGTATTGAGTGGGTTAAGGAAAAACGAATGGCAAATACCATGTACCGACTTAACAGAGATAATGAATATGTAAATGCCATTCTTGGTTTTTTTGCTAATGTTGGTTACATAGGGCAGGCTTGAAATAGTTTTGAAATACAACTGAAAGTCTTCTTTTCCTTTTCTAAACTGGATTGTGTTTGCCCGGCCACAACCATGAATGTAAATTGGAGTAGTCTGAAAACGATTAAAAAGGTGAGCATACAAAGTCTAATGTGCGGTATAGAACCATTAAAGCTAGTAACAAATTTCCAAAGTTCATATTCATTACTGGAGGAGTAATGTCAGGTCTTGGAAAAGGAATAGTTGCTTCTTCTGTTGCAAAGTTATTACAGCTGACAGGATTAAAGGTTACCTGCACGAAAATAGATCCGTATGTGAATTATGACGCTGGAACTATGAACCCTACTGCACATGGTGAGGTCTTTGTTACCGATGATGGCGGTGAATGTGATATGGACATGGGAAATTACGAGAGATTTCTTAATACTCCTATGACAAAGTGGCACAATATTACTACTGGGAGGATCTATTCTGATGTTATAAAGGCAGAAAGAGAAGGCAAGTATCTGGGTCAGTGCGTCCAGATAATTCCTCATGTAACTGACGTGATAAAGAACACTTTGAAAAATTTAGCAAAAGGGCATGATGTTTTAGTTGTTGAATGTGGTGGTACGGTAGGTGACATTGAAAGTCTTCCATTTCTAGAATCTTTCAGGCAAATGGAATTAGAAGTAGGCGATACAGAAACATTATTCATACATGTAACATTAGCACCAATCTTAGATGTGGTTGGTGAACAGAAAACTAAACCAACACAACACAGTGTTCAAGAACTGCGAAGAATTGGTATTCATCCTTACATACTGGCCGTCAGATGCCAAAAACCATTGAATAGAGATGCTAGACATAAAATTTCAATGTTTGCGAGCATTAGAGAGCAATGCGTAATTTCATGTCACGATTGTTCTTCTATTTATGATGTCCCTGAAATATTAAAGGACCAAGGAATAATTGATGTAATCTCTGATAAGTTCGATCTTAAGAGTCGGAACATAAAATGGGCTGAATGGAAAAATGTAGCAAATTCATTCTTTAATTCTTCAGGAAATGTCAATATTGGCATTGTTGGTAAGTATGTAAATTTACCAGACAGTTATGTGAGTGTGTATCAGGCTTTGCTGCATTCATCGGCAAAATCGGGCAAGAAATTAAGTGTAGATTGGATTGATTCTGAAAGATTTGAAAACGGCAATCAGAATGAAGTGAAACTACTGAATAAATATGATGGGATACTTGTCCCCGGAGGATTTGGAACAAGGGGAAGCGAAGGAATAATAAATTCAATAAAGTACGCAAGGAAAAAGAATATACCATTCTTGGGGATCTGTTTTGGATTTCAATTGTCATTGATTGAATTTGCAAGAAATCAATGCGGCATGACTGATGCAAGTTCCCAAGAATTCAACCCTAAGGACAATAATTCATTGGTAAAATTCATGCCAGAGCAGGAACATACCGTTAACCTTGGCGGTTCAATGAGATTGGGAAAACACGACATAACAATAGTGCCCAGCACATTTGCTGACAGGATTTATCAGAATAACAAGATTCAACGACGGCACAGACATAGATATGAATTTAATCAGGATTACCGCAAAACTATTGAAGAAAGTGGCATGGTATTATCGGGTCACTCCGATAAGGGTAGAAGAATTGAAATTCTTGAAATACCGTCAAACAAGTTCTTTTTTGCCGTCCAATATCATTCGGAGTTTAGCAGTATTCCAGGCAAGCCGGAAGAAGCATTTGAAGCATTCATAACATCGTGTATTTAGGTCATAGTTTCAAATTAAGCTCATAGGTCTTTTGCCTGGCATCTCGTAAGGAAGTCTTTTTCCTAACATACCCTCGTTGGATAAGATGACTTAATGATAATCTTATGGTCCTTTCTGGAAGCATCGTTCTCTTACTGAGGTCCTTTTGACTCAACTCACCTTCATATTCCAATATCTTTAAAATCAATTTAGCACTTGGAGGCATATCAAGCAAGTCTCCTGCCAGTTTTACCTTTTTGGCGATAATATTCATAGGAGAATCCTTAATTAGTCTCACAAATTTCGCAGGAAATTCATGTTTTTGACATTCAATTCTTTTTCTAACAGCCACCCTTTTTCCCCCATCCAATATTACCTCACAGAGATACCTGCTGAGGATATCTTCAATTTCCAATTTATCTGTATTAGGAACTATTAGGGGCCTTCGTGTGTTGTCCATAGAATTTACAGGTACAATAACAAAGACCTGCGACCTTTGTAAAACCATTGGTCCCCCTGCAGACATACAGTAAGCTGTTGATCCAATGGGCGTAGAAATGATAACTCCATCACTGTTATCGTGCCAGAGATCGTTTCCATTAATCTTTAATATATATTCCATCAGTGTCGCACTTTTTCTTGGAAAAAGTGAAACATCATTTAAAACTGGTTCAACTTCTTTGCCATCAACATTGACTGAAAGTCGGCAAACATTGTCTATTTCGTAATCGCCTTTTTTTATTCTGCCAATTGATTTTTTCAAATCACTTATGTCAATTTGACCCAGAAAAGCTGTCGAATCCGATTCGTATATTCCTAGTACGGGGACAGAGAATTCCTTGACATAATGAGAGTAGTCAAGTATAGCTCTATCTCCACCTGATGTAATAACGATATCCACATTTGAAGTGGTCATTTTGTCGGATCTTGTTATTATTTCTGAATCGATATTTTCGTCGTCCAAAATTTTCTTGATTTTATCTATAAGACTATCCTCCCTGGAGCTTAGACTTGAGATAGCCACTTTCATTCTAATTATTAAAGGTCAATAGATACTCAAATTTAAACCTGATTTACGAGTCTAAATTGTGTCATAATTCATTATATTGTAATAGTATGTAGCGTTCTCTTCTATGGCCGATTTGGACGGTATTTTTTCAATTCCAATTTCTCTTGTTTGAAGAGCCGAAGTTAAGGCTCCTGCTGCAAAACAAAGTGCCCATATCGGGTCTTTTTCTTTTACAATAGTGCAAGCAAAAGACGCAGTAATAATATCGCCCAGACCTGTTGAATCAGGACTGTCTATTTTAGGTACATTTAGCCAGTAAAGTCGCTCATCTTGGAGAAGATGTATATTTTGATCCTGTGTGTAAATTACATAATCTATGCCATACTTTGATCGAATTTTTTGAAGTCCTTCTTTACCCGAAAGTCCGTTAGTAAGACAAGAGATTTCATGACTATCTAGTTTTATTCCATTTAAATCATTGAGAGGGACATCAATTTTTTTTCTTAATGATATTTTTCGAGCCGAATCAATAGCCCTGGTATAACCTTGTGGATCAAGCATAACGAATCCTTTTTCACTTGTCGTAGCCAAATAACGTAATAATTCTACAGAAACTTCTTCAAAAACGGGGCTTATTATCCAGCAATCTGATTTTACATTTTTTATCTCTTCAATTTCTATTGCACTACAATTTGAGTTGAGAGTTAATTCTCGGTCATTTTCAAGGTTTCTCAGGACAAACCTGGTTGTAGGAAGTTCTGAATGCTTGAATGAATTAAAAATAATTCCATGTTTTTTTAAATATTCAAGATATTTTGAATCAAGATCTTTTCCAAAATGAGTAAAGAGTGTTGTGTCAAAACCAAATTTTCTAGCAGTTATACCACAATATGCCGCAGGTCCACCCAAGCTCTGGCTGGATATGTTATTACGCGATACGATCTCGTCTACTACTAAATTTGATAGTATGCTAGCCCGCATTGCTGAAGATAATTAGTATCATTATTGCTTTGATAAATGTTGACATAAACAGAATCAGAAGATTTAAAAGAAGAAGTTATAGAATTTGTATGGATGCCGAAGAAAAGGACCAGCAGAGGTCGAACAAAGGGTGGTAAAGGTAGTTCAGGAACAGTTCATTGTAGTCAATGCGGAGCCATGGTACCCAGAGACAAGGCAAAGAAAATTACTGGCAGAATTACACTAGTAGAACCCACCTTGGCAAAAGAACTAAGGGCTCAAGGCGCATATATTGCAGCTTCTACAGATGTCAAATTTTACTGTGTTTCTTGCGCTGTACATAGAGGAATAGTAAAGGTTCGATCAGAAAGTGAACGCAGACGGACAGGAAGACTCGGATAGAGAGCTAAATCCTTTTTAGAATGTACTTAAATCTTTGAACAAACGAGAAAGCTGAAATTAATATTATAATTACTACTCCCCACTGAATTGATTCTGAAATTGGAATAAGCCCGCATATAGATAAGATAAGTAATCTTTCTGCCCTTTCGCCTATTCCTATACCTTTTAGTTCTATACCCAATGATTCTGCTCTAGCCCTAAGATAGCTTACCAGTATAGAAGTAGCTAGAGCAATCATTGCCAGGATGGGATTTGCCAAGCCTCCAATTGCAATCCCTATGAAAATTAGCGATTCTGAAATTTTGTCAAAATTAGAATCTAAAAACGCACCCTTGGTTGTGGTTCTCTTCAACACACGAGCTACACTTCCATCTACAATGTCAAAGAAGCCTGAAATCAATAACATGATACTTGCAAATATTTGCGAGGGGAATTCTATTCCTTGTTGATTCAGAAAATTTGAAAGACCAAAGAAAACACTAGATATGATGGCAAAGGCAAATCCAACCATGCTCCAAAACGTCGGAGAAAAACCTAGTGAACCGAAATTATTTCCTATCGATCTTGTGAAAGGAATTAATTTTTCTCTAAACCTGTTGAGCAAGTATCATCCTTTATCTGTATATGTATCAAATATTCTTTGTTATATTAGGCCTAATGAATGATTACAATTCTTGCGAATTACAGTTAACAGTCTTTTCTATAGGTAATTTTGGTAATTTTGGTTCTAGCTGATTTGCTACTAGTTTCCAATAATTCGCAAGCTGGACTGCATCAATCTCACAATTGGTAATTACTTTTTTTTGGTAATTAACTATTGGATTCATTATATCATGAAAGTTTGAATGTCCCAGTCCAAGTGCATGCCCTATCTCATGTTTCAGCACTAGACCCAGGCTATCTTGATTCAGTAGTTCTTCATTGAAATCTAAAGAGATGTGCATCCTAACCTTTTTAATAAAGCCATTTTTGTCAAGAACGCTAGTAGTTTGACCGACAGTTTGATTGCCCTTATGTTCAAAGTTTATTAAAATATCTGCGTCGGATGGATCCATTACTTTCGTAAATTTCAGATTCTTTAACTTGGAGCTCCATTGATCAAAGGAGCTCTTTACCAAATCATCGCGCTGGTCATTATTGTCATTATTATTGCTGTTGTTGTTGTTGATATGAAATGTCAATACACCGTCATCTAAATTATCACCCCATGTGCAGCATATCTGTAAAATGTTCTGCTTTTCTAATGTAAGGTCGCTGAATTCGGAAAAGGATTCAGGGTAAGATAGTACTGCTATTATCATTACTACGTTTAGCACTATACTGAAATTGTATCCTTTGTCCAACTATATCATGCAGCCATTGTACAATGTGCTGGCATTATAATGCTTGATGATGATAAATAGAATTGAATTACATTCACTAAAATTAAGTCAGGTGATGGAATATGATTTCTATCTGCAGGCGAATTGATTACATAATTAATTACTTGGTTTATTGGTTGACTGCTTTGTTGATTAAACTAGGCGTAATTTCCCTTGATTGACGATCTGGCACCACAAGCCTCACATACTAGAAAGCCAAGTTTTTTTGCTTTTTCTGTTCTTGTATCGGGACTCTGACAGACAGGACAAATTACATAGTCCTTTACGTATCTTTCCATTAAGGCCCCAAAAGATGAGGGTTCCTTGCGGCCAAGGAAAATAACTCTGTCACCAGCAATATAACCCGCAGAAGCAAGCTCCTTATTCAAATAAAGTAATAGCTTTTCTGGTTCTCTCCTTAATGCCTTGGGAAATTCCATAAAATTTCTAAAAATAGTTCGCTGACCTACCCAGATAATTTTTGGTTCAGGAATTTCCAATCTTGCCGAATCCTTCTTTGATGAATGAGAAAGACTTCCCTGAATTCTATTTAGGAGGGTTTCATACGATTTATCTACCTTGTGCATACTTATGCTTGTACGAAGGCTTTAATGTTCTTTGTCATCAAATATAGTAATTTGGCTTTGAATAATTGACAAGTTAGTCTAGTTACCAATCAGAGATGGAACAAAAATCAATAGATTATGGCTTCTGCGAATTCTACCTGATGTAAAATATTTATTAATTCATGTAGGCAATTCTCCAAGCCACTGGAAAAATGGTATGATTGGATCATCGTAAGGCAATGTTGAAGAATTCTTCACATTAAAGCCGAGCATTATCATTCGTCCCTCTAATTGTTGTACTATATTTGATGGTAGTTCATTACTTCTAAGAGGATTAAACAACTTGAAAAAATAATCTTGTTTATAGTAAGCAAGATGCCAGGCGCAACAATCTGAAAGGATTGTTGGATCCCTGGATATCCTTTTAGTTATGTCAAAATTCACCTTTTTTTCAGTATTCTTACTATTGGAATCTATCAAAATTTGCATCGATCTTTTGTTGAAATTTTCTCTCAATAGTTCTTGATTCATACTGATTGGATTGATTGCATGAATTCTAACTTGCCTTGCAATTCCTTCCATCGTTTTTCTCGCTATATCTTTAACATAGGTAATTTCCAATTCACCATTGACCTTATGATCCTTACCAAAGATGTAAAAAGTCGCAATCAATTCGTCTTTTTGGGTAAAGGGCAAGTTTGCTTTTCCATTTATAAAATTCAAAACTCTATTTGGAAAATCTCTGGGCATAAAAACTCCCATATACGAATCAGAAATAATCAACTTTTGTCTTTATCGTACTTTATGCATGGGACTATTAAAAAGTAGCAAAAATAATTATTGGAAAAAATGAGGAAAAGATTATCTAGTGTGCGTGTGGTGGAGGAGCGCTTCCCTTTGACAAAGCTTCATTGAAAGTACCTGAAGCTTTTTCATGAAATTCAAGTGCAGCTTGATCAACTTTTACAGCTTGTGGCGGACAAACTGAAACACAGGCCATACACCAAATGCAATCGTGTTCGCGGATTGCATCTGCCTTATCGGTATAATCTTTACGTTCGTCTTTGACGTCCTTGCCAGTACCATTCCATGTCTGTTTTACTGCCTCTGTAGCAGGAACATCATGTTCTGTTCTATACCACTGGAATACCTGCACAGGACAAGCTTCAATACAAGCACCATCTGCAACACATGAATCCCAATCAACTGCTACCATCGTACCGCTTACACCAAGAGGAACTATTTGTTCACCCCTTGCAGCAAAGGCAGCCTTTACTTCTTCATTTTCTGCAGCTTCTTGTAGTTTGCCTGGTCCCCACATAAAATGGAAATGTTCACCGTCGGCAAGTTGAATCTTACCTGTAACTTGATGATTTTTTGGAAAGTCCGGATCTATAGGCATGTTTATCATTTTGATATTTGTCTGAATATTATATAAACCATATGTGTATCAACCATGCAATACTGACTCTGTATATGGGAAATAAAAAAAGGAAGATTTCTATGCTTTGCTTTTTGTCTGTCTTTGCATAAGAGTCGACCAATAGTTTCTATGTCTTTAAAGCTTCCCCAAATTTACAGGCCATAAACTCTATATCTTGTGTGGTTATTGACGGATGAACTGGCAGCGAGATAACGCTTTTTGAAGCCCATTCTGTATTCTCAAGTTTTCCGACATGATATTGAGAGTAAAATGGCGTTTGATGAACGGATGGATCATAATAAATGGTTGCCCCTATGCCGTTGTCATTTAAGAATTTTCTAATTTTATCTCGATCATTGTTGACGGCAACAGTGTAAAGATACCAATTGAATTTTACCCTTTTATTTTCTTGGGGTAGAACTACATCATTGTTATTATTATGATTGCCAATTTTCTCGGCTAATTGCTGTCCTAGTTTTTCTGCGTTAATAGTCCTCTTCTCTAGCATGGATTGAATTTTTGTCATTTGGGTTTTTGCGATGGCTGCAGAAATTTCGGGTAATCGCATATTGAATCCAATTATTCGCGTATCATATCCATTTACCATTCCATGGTTCCTTATCATCCTAAGCTTTTCTGCAAACTCATCACTATCAGTAGTAATAGCGCCGCCTTCTCCTGAAGTTAATACTTTGGAAGCATACATGCTAAAACAACCCATCTGACCAAGTGTCCCCGTCTGCTTTCCATCATATGTAGATCCTAAAGATTGGCAAGCGTCTTCGATTACGTTTATGGAATGTTTGTTTGCGATTTCTTTTATTTCATCCATCTTGGCGGGATGGCCGTAAAGGTGAACTGGAATTATTGCCCTTGTTTTTTTCGTAATCTTGTTTTCTAAATCAAGAGGATCCATTGTATAGGTATCTTTTTCAATATCTACAAAGACTGGTTTGGCTCCTGTGCATGCTACGGAATTTGCCGTTGCAACGAATGTAAATGAGGGAATCAAGATTTCGTCTGATTCCTTGATGCCTGAGACAAGAATTGAAGCATGTAAAGCGGCAGTACCAGAATTCACTGCAATTGCGTGTTTGACATGCAAGAAATCTGCCAACAATCTTTCAAAATCCTGAACCCTCTTACCGCCAAAGTTAGAAGCTGATGTTAAAATTCCCTCATCAAGTACCTTGAGAATTTCTTGCCTTTCTTCATCATCAATCTGTGGTTTATTAATTGGTATCACGAGTTATTCCCTTGACTATTTACAAGTAAGGTGCCGAAATAATAATGCTATTCATAACCAAAGCTACTTGAACCACATTTATAGCATTTAAACAAATAAAAATAAGAAATATTCCAAGAAATTTAAGCAGATGTGGCAGAGTGGTCTTCTTAAATTTGTTAGGTTTAAGAACACAATAATGCGTCGGCCTTGAGTCAGGCTGAAAGAAAGCCGATTCGCCTTCGGGCGAGCAGGAGTTCAAATCTCCTCATCTGCGTTACATTTGTAAGGTAAGGCACTGTAAAGTAAGGTAAAAGTAAGGTAAAGTAGAGAAAGGTAAGGTAATAGCGACAACTCATGCTAGATTTAACTAACAACGAATTGAATAGAATTATAAAAAATCAAATCTAATCGAGCATATGGAAAGAAGACAATTAATTAAGCTTGTTATCCCTTCGGCACTGGTTATCATTGTAAGCATTTTAACCATGAAGTTTTCTCCCTCTGAAACTTTGGTGCCATTACCTGCACCAGTATCGAATTTGAGTAATTTGTCAAATACCAGTGGAGTGGAAATTATTGCAGAGGGACTACAGGCTCCAAGGTCTATCGATATTTCAAAGGATGGACGAATTTTCATTTCAGAAAAACGAGGTAGTATTAGAGTTGTTGACACTGGAACGCTTTTAACAGAACCTGTAGGTGACATAAAGGCCGAAAATATAGGGGATGCTGGTTTATTGGGTCTCACATTACATCCAAATTTTACGCAAAATCATTTGTTTTATGTTTATTACACTTATTCAAACAGCACGGGTTTGTTCAATAAAGTCTTGATGCTTAAGGAAAGCAACAATAGAATAATCGATTCAAAAACAATACTGGATGGTATTCCGGGTGATGATTATCGGGACGGTGGACGTATAAAGTTTGGTCCGGACGGCAAGCTATACGTATCAACCGGAGATGCTTCAATTCCAGAACTATCGCAGGACTTGAATTCTCTGTCAGGAAAAATTCTTCGTATTAACGAAGATGGAACTGTCCCGCAAGACAACCCCTTTTCCAATTCACCGGTGTTTGCATATGGTTTTAGGAATGTCCAAGGATTAGCATGGGCTCCCAATAGCGGAGCTCTGTATAGTTCAGATCAAGGAGGGGCTGGTAATGATGAAATAAATTTAATATCGCCGGGAAAAAATTATGGATGGCCTCATGAGGAATGCAACAGTAATAATGATGATGATAATCGGTATACTCCACCGCTCCTGTGCTTTAATCCATCCTTAGAACCATCCGGAATTGCCTTTGCATTTTCAAACAAGTTGGGATATCAGAATCATTTAATCGTCGCCACTCTAAAGGGAACCCATTTAAGAGATATAGACTTTGATTCTGGTAGTCAAAACACTATCCTAGTAGGTTATGGCCGCATAATAGACCTGGTCGAATCTGAAGATGGATCAATTTTTGTTCTTACTAGCAATACTGATGGTAGAGCGTTACCGCAGCAAGGCGACGACAAAATATTAAGGCTCACACGATCATAAGAGTGGTGGTGGGTAGTTATGCCAATGAATACAGAAAAGAAATTCTACGAGATGGACCTTGATGAAAGATTATCATTTATTTCATCAAAAAGCAATATTTCAAAAAATGAAATTTCGACAGCTGTAAATCAAGCTCTGCCTTTTGATAAAGTTGACAGGATGGTAGAAAATGCAATAGGAAATTATTCACTACCTCTTGGTATAGCGACAAATTTTGTGATAAATGAAAAAGAGTACTTGGTTCCCATGGCAATCGAAGAACCGTCTGTTATTGCAGCTGCCAGTCATGCAGCAAAACTAGCCAGGTCTTGTGGAGGATTCAAGGCAACTGCTGATAGTTCTATTATGAGAGGCCAAATTCAAGTTACAAACATCTCGGATATCAAGAAAGCTATGCGTACTATCTCAAAGAACAAGGTATCTTTACTCAAAATGGCTAATTCCTTGTCAAAAAATGTAAAAGCAATAGACCTCAAGACGCGTGTAATTACTAGTGATGTTGACAGGTCCAAAATGCTTGTTTCAGAATTATATGTAGATTGTAAGGATTCTATGGGCGCAAATACCATAAATTCCATGTGCGAGCTTGTGGGTCCTGAAATAGAAAGAAAGACTAATGGCAATGGGAAAGTTAACCTCAAAATACTTTCCAATTATGCAACGGAGAGAATTGTAACTAGCAAGGCCACTTTTAAAAAGGAAGAACTTGGCGGCATTGAGGTAGTTGACAGGATACTATCTGCATTTGCTTTTGCATTTTCTGATCCTCATAGGGCGGTAACTCATAACAAAGGGATAATGAATGGAATAGACGCAGTTTCAATTGCAACAGGTCAGGATTTTCGTGCCATTGAGGCAGCTGCTCATGCGTATGCCTCCAGAGATGGCAGATACCGGTCACTTAGTATTTTTACAAAGTCATCCAAAGGCGATCTAACAGCTAGCATTGAAATTCCATTGTCAGTTGGAATCGTAGGTGGAATATCTACGGTACATCCCACAGCAAAGATGAGTTTGAAAATTTTGGGAGTAAAATCAGCATCAGAACTTGCTTGTGTTATTGCATCTGTTGGACTTGCGCAAAACTTTGCCGCAATTAGAGCATTATCCACAGAAGGAATTCAAAAGGGGCATATGAGATTACACGCAAAGAATATAGCTGTTGCGGCAGGTGCCATGGGAAAACTAGTTGATATCGTAGCTGAAACCATGTATTCACAATCAAACATAACGATAGACAATGCCAGGGCGATTCTACATGAGCTGCAATTAAAGAGCAGTTGAGTTTACAATATTCTATAAATATCTTGAATAATCTTTCATACTAAATTTCAACATAATTATCAAATCAAATATTCTCTGCAAATAATTTTTCAATAGAAATATATCCCATTAAGAAGATTATTCGGTTATCAGATGGCAATAGTAAAATTCGCGATACCAAAAGGCAGTATCGAAGATGCAACCTTTAAAATCATTGAAGAAGCATGGCAGACAGTAAAAGGTCGTGGTAGGACGTACAGAATCAAGCTAAGCGACCCTGAAATAGAAGTAAAAATCTTGCGACCGCAGGAAATACCCACATATGTGCAGGAAGGTTTTTACGATATCGGAATTACTGGCAAAGATTGGATTGTTGAGGCTAGCGCGGATGTCAAGATTCTACTGGATCTAGAATACGGTCAGGTAAATCAGGTGATAGCAATTCCAGAAAATCTAGAATACAACAATTTGACTGAGTTGATAGAAGGTTTCGCAAAACAGAAACGGACGCTCCGAATTTCATCAGAGTACCTAACTACCACTTCTAGTCTAATACGTTCTAACAAAGCATATCAAAAATATTACGGTGATGCAAGGCCAATGATAATTACACCATGGTTGAGGGTTGGCGAAAATAAGATGGTTGAAATCTTTCTTTCTTTTGGTGCTACTGAAGCAAAACCACCCGAAGATGTAGACGCTATATGTGATATAACAGAAACGGGAACTACACTTGTTCAAAATAACCTAAAGCTCATAGAAACCGTTGCTCAGTCAAGTGCTCAACTAATCGCAAACAAGACCTCGTTGGAGGACAAGGCAAAGTCTGAAAAAATAGCAGACATACTTGCATTGATAAAGGGAGTTGTAGAAGCAAGGAAAAAACTACATATTTTTGTAAACGTCAAACAAGAGAACCTGCAAAAATTATTGGAAAGCCTACCTGCCCTGAAAAGACCTACCATAAGCAAGTTGAGTGAAGATGGTTGGTATGGTGTTAATACCGTTATTGACAAAAACGAATTCATAAAGATTGTTCCACATCTTAGACAAATAGCCCAGGGACTGGTTGTGATGCAACCAAAGCAAATACTCGCATTGGATGAACTAAAACAGGTCATGGGTCAGTGATAAAAAAGATAAGGGTAAACGACGCAAAACGGCAAGCATTTCTTATTCGCAGTTCAAGTCATATACCGCAGAATAGTCCTATTGTTCAAAAAATAATAGATGATGTTATCAAATTCGGAGATAAGGCAATAATAAAGTATACTAAAAAATTTGACAATGTAAAAATTGATTCTATTTTAGTGGAAAAAGTAGATTTTAGAAAGGCGTATCGACAGGTGACTACGAATCAACTAAATGCTCTTAAAAAAACAAAAAAGCTACTTGAAAAAAATGAAAAAATGCTTCTTGATAGATTGACTGGGATAATAACATCAGAACAAGGAGTTAAAATTGAGAGAAGACTCAAACCCATTGAAAGTATTGGATGTTACGTGCCAGGAGGAAAAGCGCGATATCCAAGCACCCTTATAATGTGCGCTGTTCCCGCAATAGTTGCAAATGTAGGCAGGATAGCAATAGTCAGTCCTCCTATGAAAGATGGCAATATTGATCCTCTCACTCTTGTGGCTGCCGATATATGCGATATAGATGAAGTTTATAGAATCGGTGGTGCCCAGGCAGTAGCAGCTCTCGCTTATGGGACCAAAACAATAAGCAAGGTTGATAAAATTGTAGGTCCTGGAGGTCTATTTGTTAATATTGCAAAATATCTTGTTAGCAACAAAACTGCCATTGATATGATAGCAGGTCCTACTGAGTTGCTAATATACGCAGATTCTAAAGCCGATCCCAAACTTGTGGTCAAAGATTTAATTTCACAGGCAGAACACAGTCCGGATACAATTTGTGGTGTTGTTACTACTTCAAGTAATTTAATTGGAAAATTAGAAAATGAAGTCACCAAGTTACTGGATGACTCTCTGCCCAGATTGGGCATAATCTCAGCAAGTTTCAAGAAAAATGCATTTATAGCATTTTGCAAAAACGAAGCAGATGCGATTTCATTTGCTAACGAACTGTCCCCCGAACATTTACAGATCTTAACGGAAAATCCAGAAAAAATAGCCTCAAAAATTAATACTGCAGGAGTCATTTTACTGGGCAAATACAGCCCATCGTCTGCAAGTGATTACTGCCTGGGATCAAATCATGTGTTACCAACTATGGAATTTAGTAAATCAAAGTCTTCACTATCAGTACTTGATTTTGTAAAATTAGTTAACCATATTACAGTAACAAAAAACGGTCTTCAAACAGTTCAAAAGTACATTAGAGAACTAGCGTTTGCTGAAGGATTACCAAACCACTATTATGCTGTAGAGGAGAGATTGAGAAATTGACAGATTGGCTTATGGAAGAAATGAAGAAAATTTCATTGATTGAAAAATACACAGTCCCTTCGGAAAGTAACTTTTTTAAATTGGATGCAAATGAAAACCTTGTCTTAGACAAGGATTTTCTTACCAAAATTTCGATAAATAGTTTGAAAAAAACTGACTTGAGAAAATATCCAATTGAGCTATATGAACGGTTATATAAAAAACTCTCAAATTATTTGGATGTTAGCGTTGGTTCACTGGTGTTAGGAAGCGGTTCTGACCAGATTATAGATTTACTTTTGACACTACTAGGCAGAGGGAGAAGGTTAGCCTCAATATATCCAACATTCTCATATTTTAAGACAAGATGCCAATTGCACGGAATAGATGTTTCTGAATTAAAGTTATCTGCAATTGATAACAGTCTTGACTCTGAAAAATTTATTGAGGATGCAAAAAAATCTCATGCAGCATACCTGTGCTCTCCTAATAATCCAACTG
The DNA here is from genome assembly GCA_023251115.1 of Nitrosomicrobium frigidum (SeqCode). Taxonomy (GTDB): domain Archaea; phylum Thermoproteota; class Nitrososphaeria; order Nitrososphaerales; family Nitrososphaeraceae; genus TA-21. The sequence goes on from JAHEZK010000009.1 coordinate 27,382, forward strand.
GAAATCAATTTGAAAAATCAAAAATTCTGCGTATTGTCGGGTCCTTGAAAAGAACTCTAGTAATAGTAGACGAGGCGTACGTAGAATTTGCAAAATATTCATTGATAAAGTGTGTAAAAGAATATCCAAACCTTGTTGTTCTTCGTACTTTTTCAAAGGGCCTAGCTCTCGCTGGTGCAAGGATAGGTTATATGGTTGCGAATGAAAAACTTGCAGATTTGTTTAAGAATAGGATCCAGTTACCTTATGCAGTAAACAGTCTATCGCTTGCTATTGCAATCTCATTAATCTCTAATCCTAAAAAAGTGGAAAAGAGTATAGCATTGATAAAAGATGAAAGAGACAGAATGTATGAGAGCCTATCAAAAATCAAAAAAATAAATGTTTACAAGTCCGATGCAAATTTTCTATTCGTAAGATGTAACAAAAAATATAACAGAATTATTGAGGCTTTGGAAAATTCAAAAATATTGGTAAAAGGTTTGGGCAACATCGATACCTATGGAAATTGCATTAGGATAACAGTAGGTACAAAAAAGGTGAATAACAAGATATTGTCAGTGTTTAACAATATTCAATTGACAAAGTAGATTTGATTAGAATGAATCAAGATGCATGTATTATTTTTGATATAGACGGTGTGTTGATTGATACTAGAAAATCCTACAACGAATCAATAAAACAAACGGTTCAGTATGTGATCAAACGTATCAATCCGACTATCGATAATGTAGAATCATTGGTAACAGATGACATGATATTTAATTTCCGTAAATCAGGAATGTTTAACAATGATGCTGACACAAGTTATGCTTTTATTCTGAGCATCGTATGTGGACCGTCAAAAATTTCCGATTTACATATTTTTCTGGAAAAAATCACAGGAAATGCAACTACAAATGGAATAAAGTCTGTAGAAAATTTTCTACTAGACTACGCCAAGGACAAAGACAAGGTAATAAAGACAATGAGAATGCTAAATTATCCAGGAGACATCCACAGCAGCATAGTAGCGCGGGTCTTTGATGAATATTTTTACGGACCTAGTTTATTCAAAAAACAACACAGCGCCGATGCCCAGTATTATTTTGGCTCGCCGCTCATAGAAAACGATGTGCTATTGGTGAGGGATTCAACGATTAAAAGAATATCGGACTATTTTGATAGGAAGGTAGGAATTGTTTCGGGCAGAAGTAGGGTGGCTGCAGAATATTCCTTGAAATGGTTGTTTGACTATTTTGATACTGATGCATCAATCTATTTGGAGGATGAAAAAAGAGAGATTGGCAAACCCAACCCTTTGGCATTAATAAAATCTATCAAGAGTATGGGGGTCTGTAATGCTTTTTATGTTGGCGATTCAGCAGAGGATTTGTTGATGGTACTAAAGGCAAGAGAAGAATCTCATCTAGATATCCAATTAATTGGAATATGTCCACCCAATTCTAGGGCGAATCAAATAAGGAATCTATTCACGGAAAATGGAACTTCTTTAATAGCACAGGAAGTTAATGAATTACCGAACATATTAAATAAAGTTAAGACCCAATTTTAGATACCAATTGTCAGATAGTGATAAGCTTAGGACTGCATCGCTGAGCAGAAGTACATCTGAAACAACAATAACATTGAAAGTTAACCTGGATGGTGAGGGTAAGGCTCAAATCTCAAGTGGCTTGAAATTTCTGGACCATCTAATAACTACATTCTGTAAATACAGTCTGGTTGACATAGAAGCTGATGTAAAGTCTCATGACTCGATATTACACCATTTGATAGAAGATATTGCTATATGCATTGGACAGGGATTGGATAAAGCGTTAGGTAATAGAGCCAGTATAATGAGGTTTGGCTATGCTATAGTTCCTATGGATGATTCGAGGAGCAATTCAGCAATTGACCTGGTTAAGAGACAATTCTCTAAATTTGAATTAAAATTAGAAAGAAATGAAGTAGAAGGCATTACAAAGGAGGATATAGAACACTTTTTTAGATCCTTATTGCAAAATCTCGTCGCCTGTACACACATATTGGTAGAATATGGAAAAGACGATCATCATAAATTGGAATCTGCCATCAAGAGTTTTGCCCTTGCATTTAGAAATGCTGCAGCTATTGACCCAAGAAGGAAAGGACTCCCAAGTACTAAAGACATGATGTAGATGACAAGGATAGCTATTTTTGATTTTGGTGCAGGCAATTTATTTAGTTTGCACCAATCACTCCATAGAAATGGTGCACAAACCGTAGACATCATCCGAACTTTGGATGGTTTGGAAAAATATGATGGACTGGTTTTACCAGGTGTTGGTAATTTTGATAGTGCAATAAGTTCTATGCAAAAAGATGCAGTAATGCTAAATACGGCTGTAAATGATGGGTTGCCGATACTTGGAATTTGTCTGGGTCTTGAGATGTTATTTAACAAAAGTGAAGAAGGAATCCTTGATGGACTAAAAGTGTTAGAAGGAGAAGTATTGATGCTACCAAGGAAGAGGGTTAAGGTTCCCCACATGGGCTGGAACAACTTGAGGATTGTTATGACAGATAGCAATTTGCTAAAAGGAATCCCACAAGATTCTTGGGTATATTTTGTACATTCATATCATATAGAGCCCAATGACGAAAAACTTGTTGCAGCAACAACTGATTATGGCTCAAAATTGCCGGTTGTAGTTGAGCGCTCCAATCTGTTTGGAACCCAGTTTCACCCTGAAAAATCAGGGAAAATTGGAGCCCAAATAATGAAAAATTTTGTCAATGTTTGTGAAAAGAACGAATGAAGGTATTAGCGGCTATAGATATAATGAACGGCGACGTAGTAAGATTAACAAAAGGGGACCAATCGACCAAAAAAGTATACAGTAAAGATCCTGTCCAGGTAGCCAAAAAATGGGAAAAGGACGGTGCTGACATGTTACATATTATTGACCTTGATGCTGCTTTTGGTAATGATTCTAACAACCTATCTATAATTTCGGAGATACTGCATTCGGTAAATATTCCGGTTCAAATAGGAGGCGGAATCCGACATGTTGAAAAATTTGAAAAAGTTGCTAAAATGGGATTTTCAAAAATAGTGATTGGCACTATGGCCTACCGTAATATTGATGAGTTATGCTTGTTGAGCAAAAATTACAGTGACAAAATAATCATTTCCCTTGATGAGATTAACGGAAAGGTAATGATAGATGGTTGGCAATCCTCTTCAGATTTTAATATTGAAGACGCAATAATCAAGTTTAACAAGCTAGGAATAAACATTTTCCTCCTGACTAGCATTGTAAAAGACGGGACTCTTTTGGGACCAGATATTGTTACTTTAAATAGCATTAATACAGATCGAAAATCAAAGATAATAGCTAGTGGTGGAATTTCAAGTTTGATTGATGTGTTAAGGGTTAGATCTATTGGTTGTGATAGTGTTATACTTGGGAAGGCATTGTATGAAGACAGATTGGATATTAAAAAGGTGAAAGCAGTAGCATAATGCCGCTATCAAAGAGAATCATTCCATGCCTTGATGTTGATAATGGTAGAGTGGTTAAAGGAGTAAAGTTTCGAGGAGTCAAGGATGCCGGCGACCCTGTTGAACTAGCAAAAAAATACAGTGATCAGGGAGCCGATGAACTTGTTTTCCTAGACATAACCGCGTCAAAACAGGACAGGGAGATAATGAAGAGTATGGTAAAGAAAGTAGCCAGCGTTATTGACATACCCTTTACAGTGGGAGGCGGTATTAAGACGCTTGCAGATGCACGGGAAATTCTTCTTAATGGTGCAGATAAGGTTTCAATCAATACTGCTTCGGTCAAGAACCCCGAACTGGTAACAGAGCTAATGAAAATTTTTGGGAGACAATGTGTTGTTGTCGCAATAGATGTAAAGAGAAATTACGGAATTCATGATAAACACAATGCAACGTCCGGACCTGACAAGGATTACTATTTTGAAGTCATGATATACGGAGGATCCAAAGGAACTGGTATTGATGCAATTCAGTGGGCAAAGAAGGTAGAAGAGCTTGGGGCTGGAGAAATACTGCTTACAAGCATAGATGCAGATGGTACTAAAAATGGTTACGATATCGAATTGACAAATACAATTTGCAATAATGTGAGAATACCCGTCATTGCGTCAGGCGGTTGTGGCTCAACCGAACACATGGTCGAAGTATTTAACAAGACTGATGTTGATGCTGTGCTTGCAGCTTCAATTTTTCATTATGATAAATTAACTCTAGAGAAAGTCAAGATAAATTTGGCCCGAAAAGGAATTCAAACCAGATTATGAACTTGACTTATACTCAAATTTCCCTATGAAGGTAACAAACGTAAAAAATGCTCTTACTTTTCTACTAACGCAAAGTAAGGGCAAAAATAAATATTCCCGCTATCATTTCGATGGTCAAGAAGTAATCCTTGATTATCTTTATCTTACTTGCTTTTACCTTTCTAAAACCTCTGATTATATGTTGGTCACGAATAGTAACAAGAGCATACAATCTGGTTAGCGCCATCAAGAAACTTATTCCCAAATACACAGGCAGTAAGAAAAGGTCCTTGGGATTACGCCTCAAATGTGGAATAATTTTGATTGTCCTTCCGACAAGCCACAAAATGATGATAGAGATCGCTAATTCCCATTGATTTTCAATGACGGCTATTGATAGAAAAATGGGACCAAGTAATAGCGTAAACACGGAAATGAAACGATCTATCATAGAGAATGCAAGGTATGGACATTTCCACACCCATCCGTTCCAAAGGCTCTGAAAGTCAGAATTATGACTGTTTCTTGCCCACCTAATTCGTTGCCTGATAAATTGGTCAAATCCTGGAGCAGCAGATGAATAAATTACCGCAGAACTTTGATAATATGTCTTCCATCCTTCCTGTTGAACAAGTCTTGTGAAGCATTTATCTTCACCTGACTCTTTCTTCCTGCCAAGTATAATTTCATTTAGGAAATATTTGATTTTAGGTTCCAGAATTTCCCTTCGATATAGTGCAGTTTTTCCGCTTAGGCAAGAAAGGGCCCCTCCTCCAGCCGTCTGCGCAGGCATATCATAATAGTTTCGCATATCCCAGAAAATATCTGTCATCTTCTGCCAGATTGTTCTTCTTTCTATAGGGTGATATCTGGGGGTGACTCCACCGATTTTTGGATCCACTTCGAATGGTCGCAGTGCATTTTCCAAGAAATTAGAGTCCCACATTGTGTCGCTGTCAGTTAAAGCAAGGATCTGACCTTTTGATTCTGAAATACCGTCAGCTAGAGCGGCTCTCTTGCCAGGTTTTGAAGTTATTATTAATTTAAGATTATTCTTGCCCTGTTGAAATTCTTTAAACTCGGCAATGCAAGCTGGATCTGATTTGTCTATGACTGCAATTATTTCATACGGATTATTTTTCCACCATGATTCAAGGGATCGCTTAAAGATTTTCTGATCTTCATGATATACAGGTATAATTACCGATACACTAAGATCAGATGCGCTTCTCAAAGTAGTCTTGGTTGATTGTGGTGGTATCGGAGAATAGAGGGTAGCAACTACTTTCTTGATAAACCATATTGTCCATCTCCAGGTCCCTATAACACCTAGGGGTATTATTAGCCAGTAATTAGATAGCCAACTTGGAAAGAAATTCCTAGCTATATAATTTTGCAAGCCATTAATTTGATAAATAATATCAGTAATGTCAAACCACATTGGGGATAAAATCAGTGAAACCGCAAATCCGATCAGAATTAGATCAAAAATTATGTTGCCAAAAATCCCGGTATGTTTATGATGGATTTGGCCCTTATAGGATTCCACTATTTTAACTCGATTCCAATATTATTTATTAGTAACTTTTATTATTATCTAGAAGTTAATGACGTAAGATGGTTACTGTCAAATTTTACTGTATTTCTTACTTGAAAATCAAAAGGAATTATATAAATATGATTAATTATAACCCCCCTATAATAAAGAGGGATTTTGCACGAGTAAGATAAGCATTGTTGGTTCCGGTGTGGTAGGAAGTGCAACGGGCCAGGGATTTCACAAGCTTGGTCACGAAGTAATTTTTTATGACATTTCAAAGGAAAAGCTGAGAACATTAAAGTCAAATGGTTTCAACGTCGCTGACGATTTGGGTGACGCATTATCGCAAACAGATATTGCATTTGTTTGTGTAAATACTCCCACTCATAATTCACAACAGGACCTTTCGCAGATACTTTCTGCGCTGTATCAGCTAGCAAACTATCTAAATACATCAAATAAGCGTCATTTGCTGGTTTTCCGAAGCACTATGTTGCCTGGTACAATGCGCAGCGTAGTGTTAAACTATCTTGAAAAAAATTGCACAAAAAAGAGAGGGGTTGACTATGAAATTGCATATAATCCAGAATTTCTGAGACAAAATTCAGCGCTTGATGACTTTTTCAAGCCAGATAGAGTAATAATCGGAGAGGAGGGCGGTAATGATTTGACAAAATTATTGGTGGAATTATACCAACCACTGACAAAACACATAATCAATACATCATTTGAGGCGGCAGAGCTAATCAAGTATGCATCGAATTGCTTTTTGTCATTAAAGATTTCGTTCTTTAATGAGGTAGGTTTGATATGCAAACACTTGGGAATAGATGATAAAGTTGTAAGTTTGGGTGTATCTTTGGATAAGAGAATTGGCAAGTATGGCACTGAATTTGGTAGACCCTTTGATGGAATGTGTCTTCCAAAAGACACTCAGGCACTAGCCTCATTCATAAAGGAAAATAGGATTGAACCTGACTTGCTAGAAGTAGTATTAAACATAAACAAGAAAATAGAAGACCTAACTACCACAAGACAACTAGTTTCGAGTGCTAGAGAAACTCATTCTTAATACCTGAAATTTTACTCTTAAATTTATATTGGGAGCAAAGTTTTTCATTTTTAATGAAATTGTCTCCTTTTGGGATTTCATTTGTTTTTCTATTAATTCTAAATGTTGCATCAATATCCAGTCTAAATCCTAATCTAAATTTAAATTTAAATCCAATCTATGCTCAAGGGACAAACTCTCAACAAATGATTGGAGTAAACATGTTAGGTTACTATACAAGTTTACCTCAAACACGTGATTTTAAGAATCCTTTCCCTGATAACTATTACGATCAGAGTTTTAAGATAATAAAAGATGGTGGAATGAACCATGTCAGGTATGTGTATTATTGGGAGTCTTATGTGAAGAATCCTACTGCGTTCATAAATGAATTAAAATTTGCAGCGACTCTTGCTGACAAATATGGTTTGAAAATAATATATGATAATCACCAATTCCATACTTCATCTTGGCTTAATCCTCAAAGAGGAACAGGATTTCCAAATTTCTTGTTTCAAAATAATTCAGAATACGCCTACGGCAGTGGAGGTGGACCTAAATATCCATCAGCGGTAGCGTGGTGGACACACTGGTGGAATAGAGAGATTACAGATGTAAATGGTACTGACGGATGGACTCTCCAAGCTCAATTCTTAAAGAAAGTAGTCAGTACCGTTGATAGCCATATCAGTACTGTAGGATATGAAATATTGAGTGAACCACAGGTGCATAGTGTAGACCAGTGGGATAAAGTAGGAAAATATAATACATTTTTAGCTGATGAATTGAGAAAGGTAACAAAAAAAGACATAGTATACAGCATGAGTATTCCTGTTGATCTTAAAAGTAACATCGGAGTTAACGCAACAAATCTTGCAAAAATGACACCTGCAAATAAGACGAATACTGTATTCAAATTTAGTATATACGGACTGCCATCACCGGGAAGCTACCAAGAAGAAAGGCTCAATATGTTCATTGCAGCCGGCAACCTTTCCGGAGTTCCTGTTTACATTGGAGAGTGGAATAACGTCGACAGAGATAAAGTAATAAACGAAGAAGGAGACTTTGTCTATGAGATAAATCCAGGAGAAAGTGACATCACCCCATCAGACACTACTGCGATTTTAAAGAAATTCAATGAAATTAATCCATATGGATGGGCTTTTTGGTATTGGAATTTTAGGCCACATAGAGTCGAGAATTTCAATCTAGTGACAAGTGATCCCAGCGGGAATTTGATTCCCACGAAATATTTTGATATTCTCAAAAATGCTGTCCAATCGGTCAATTCTGGCAAAGGTTCTAAATAAACTAATTTGTTTGTGAGAGTCAAGCCTCTTCTTCATGGTAACATGAAGGTACAAACAGACAAAATAGAACGAAGAAAAATAATTTTTTGAAATACTGACTAACTTTTGACCGAGAGGATGAGTCATGCAGAGCAGTATCCATAAGGTTTAATTCAAGCATAAACGCCATAGTAAACGATAAAGAAGCTAATTGAATTTGCAATTACAATTAAGAGAAGGAACCAAACTGCGATCGTTGATATTTATCCTTATTCCTCTTGTTCTTTCTTCTTATACTCACCTTTGGAATCCTACAGGATTTCCCTCATTACATACGGATGAGGGCCATTATCTAAGAAAGGCAATTTCCACTGAAACAGGTCAGGGTTTGCAACCTCAGGACAGATATCGTGCCCCATATTTTGGGCAGATGTTCCTTGCAGGTATTTTTAGCATTATTAATTACCCAAACGGAGAAGTGCTAGGCAATAATAATCCTGTTGAACAACTGTACTTGGTTCCCCGTGTAATCATGGGGATTTTGGCTGTAGTTGATACTTTTCTGCTTTATAGAATCACAGAATATAGATATGGCAGGAATGTTGCAATTATTGCCTCGGTATTGTTTGCCGTCATGCCATTTACCTGGCTCACTAGGAGAATATTTCTCGAGTCAATTCAGCTGCCCTTTATTTTAACGTCAATACTGCTAATTCTGAATCTTGGACGAGGACGCCAACAGATAATGCAGAAGGATTACCAGCAAGAGAATCAACATCATCAGACCCACCAGAAACTACAATCTCAACAGCAGCAGCAGCAAGCTCACATACAACAAGCGCAACTAGAAAAAAACAAATCTGGCAACCATCCAGGGCTCGAATATGCCAAGTTTACTCTTATAATCTCTGGAATTTTTCTGGGACTGGCTATTTTTACAAAGATTCCTGCATTTACAATAATTCCACTGGGAATTATTATGATATATGTAATTACTAGAAAAAAGAGATACATTGTAGTTTGGTTAATTCCCGTCCTTTTGGTTCCAATGATGTGGCCGCTTCACGCCATGCTTAGTGGAGATTTGGATGATTGGATAAATGGTGTTCGTTACCAAGTTAGTAGAGACAGGCCATTGATTAATACGATAAATACATTTTTCGAGATAGACCCTGTCCTGTTCATTTTGGGAATGGGCGGTCTCATCTATGCAGTCATAAAAAAGGACTACTTTGTTCTGATGTGGGCAATTCCTGTTTTTGTCTTCCTTCAAGCAATAGGATATGTTTCTTCATTTCATTTGATTCTCTTACTACCTCCATTTTGCGTCGCCGGAGCAAATATGATTGAAAAAATCGGCAAGAATATTTCCAATATCAGAATGAAAAACATGCTACCGTACATTAGAATAGCAGTCATCGGAATATTTGGTATCTGCAGTATAACCATGCTGATTACTTTGAACATGAATACAACTTATTATCAGGCACTTGCCTTTGTTCTCTCCAACTTACCCGATAGCAATACCAATTCTTCTGGGATAAACCCTTCAGACAAGGTAACATTAATTGGGAATCCCCAGTATTTCTGGATTCCAGAATTTGTTTTCAATAAAACATTTGACGCTAAAAACTTCTACAGCAAGACTCCGTTTAAGACAGACAAATACATGATGATAATTGATAGTGGGTTTGTCAGAATTTTGAACGGTGATAATACTTCAAGATTAAATTTGGCCTACAACGCTACACATAATCTAGCAAGATTTGAGCAAAACTTTACTGGAGGAATTGACCTCAATAAATACCCGTTTACCAATTTAAGATTGAGCCCTGAAACACGCTTTATCGAACTTAGATCCAACTATTAGTTCTTTATTCAAATTTTTTCCCAAACCATTTAATTTGAGCTTTTAGGTTTAGTTCACGTCATTAAATGCGTATACTTTTGTTACACTCTGATTTTATAGAATACCAACCGATTTCGAAGGAAATAGAGTCAGCAGAAGAAATCCCTTCAACGTCAAGTAAAAAAATTAATGATGTCATAGTGGCATTAATTGCAGTTGAAAAAGACGATGATGAGTCGATAATTGATGATGTTTGCAAGGAACTAAAAACGTACAGCGAGATGATAAAATGCGATAACATTCTAGTATACCCATATGCTCACCTCAGCTCAGACTTGGCTAACCCCCTAACGGCTCAAACTCTTTTAATTTCCGTAGAAAAAAAGGCAAAAAGTCTATTTGGCATAGTAAATAGGGCTCCATTTGGTTGGACAAAGTCATTTAATGTAAAAATAAAGGGTCATCCTCTAGCAGAACACGCAAAAACAATTCAGAAAAATGCTGGAGCCAAGAATAAGACTGGTGGTGCAGAAACTGAATCAATTGCATTAAAATCAGAAGATACTCTTAACTCGACATGGTATGTATTAGCAACTGAAGGAAATATGATCCCAATAGGCGAATATAGTTTTGATAAAAAAAATGCCTTTAGCAAACTAGCCGATTATGAGTTATCGAAAAAGAGAACAGTATCTGAAATACCACCTCACGTAAAACTAATGAAAAGACTGGCACTAGCCGATTATGAACCTTCTTCAGACGGAGGAAATATGCGATACTATCCGAAAGGACGTTTAATGAAATCTTTGATAGAGACGTATGTTACTAAAATGATACACGAATATGGTGGAATTGAAGTTGAAACTCCGGTAATGTATGATTCCAATCATCCTTCTATTCATAGCTATTTCAACAGATTTCCAGCCAGACAATATAACATAAAGTCAGACAACAAACAACTTTTTCTAAGGTTTGCGGCATGTTTTGGTCAGTTTCTAATGGCCAAAGATTTTCAAATATCTTACAAGCAATTGCCATTAAAACTCTATGAATTGACTAGATATTCATTTAGAAGAGAAAAGAGCGGAGAGCTAGTAGGTCTCAGAAGACTCAGGGCATTTAGCATGCCAGATTGCCACGCTTTTTGCAAAGATATTGATCAGGCAAAAGAAGAGTTTGTAAAGAGATTTGAGTTGTCATTAAAAGTAATAGAAGGTCTTGGTATTTCACCAAACGACGATGTGGATATGGTTATTCGTTTTACTTCAGATTTTTACGAACAAAATAAAGAATTTATTAAAGAATTTGCGGGGAGAATGAAGAAACCAATTCTTGTAGAAATTTGGAAAGAAAGATTCTTTTATTTTATTGTAAAATGGGAATTTAATTTCGTAGACAGTATGGGAAAAGCAGCTGCATTATCGACCGACCAAATAGACGTTGAAAATGGCGAAAGATACAACATTGAATTTGTTGACAGTGATGGTGAGAAAAAATATCCAATTATTTTGCATAACTCTCCTAGTGGCGCTGTTGAGCGTGTAATGTTTGCATTATTAGAAAAATCAGACAGGGATGCTACGAGGGGCAAAATCCCAGTCTTGCCATTGTGGCTATCACACACACAGGTGAGAATTATTCCGGTTGCGTCAAAACATTTAGAATTCGGCCAGAAAATTTTAGGTGAATTGGACAGAAATAATATCAGAGTAGACATTGACGATAGAGAGCTTTCGGTAGCAAAAAAAATCAGAGACGCCGAATCAGAGTGGATTCATTTCATTATTGTCGTTGGAGATAAAGAAGTAGAGGGCGGAGAATTGGTGGTTAGAGATAGATTATCCAAGTCTCAGTATGGTATCAACCTGGAGGATCTGATAAAAAACATCAAGTTACAAGTTTCAGACAAGCCATATCTACCACTAAATTTACCTAGCTATCTGTCCAAACGACCAATAATCATGGCGTGATTCGACGCAATAATCACGTGTTAAACCGGACTATTCACTCTAATGTTTTTATATTTCGTAACTAGATCCCTTTCAAATGGGAAGAGTAGACAAAGGAGTAAAATGCAGCGTAAGTGGTTGCGAAAATCCAGCGGAAAGATCCATAAGTGGAAGTAAGGCGAGCATGGCTTCAGATTTGCAAGTTAATACGTCAGACAAGAGAGTCTATTTATGCAGACCACACTACAAAGAATGGAAAAAGGCAACCAAGGAAGATAGAGAAAACGAAAGAGCTAGATGGGGCTAATCAATAATGCAAAGACAAACAAATGGAAAATTGAAAATTTAAAGGCTCAGCTATTTAAAAATAAACCAAGCTAAAACAAACTAGACGTATTTTCTAGGAATTATTCTCAGAAGTGTTTGTGTTGCAAGTGCTCCCTCTCTGTAATCACCATTTTTGAGTGAAACTTCCACAAGGTCCATTCCCACCAAATTTGCTGAATCGTTAATACTCTTAATTATCTTTAGTATTTCAAACGGATCCAATCCAAATGGTTCCGGAGTTCCTGTGCAAGGAACATAAGGCAAGTCGTAAACATCGATGTCAAATGATATGTAGACGTTTCTATTGGAAGTAACCTTAGATATATATTTAGTTACATTATCTATATTATTTTTTATTTCCCATGGATCAATTGTAACAATACCATTTTTTTCTGCAATGTTATTTTCCTCCTTGTCGGTCTGTCTGATACCTATTTGTACCATGTTTTTACCCTTGATGTATCCTTCATTTATGAGTCTATAAAACGGAGTAGTATGGCAGAGTTTCAAACCTTCATACTCAGGTTTTAAATCGCGATGCGCATCAAAGTGAATCAGCAGAGGCTGACTTTCAGAAAGACCCTTGAAACAAAAATACGTGATGGTATGTTCGCCACCCAGCATAAACGGTTTCTTTTTTGTCCTTTCAAGTTCTCTCACCAGGGCTGGAATTTTCTCATCTAGAAATGCAAAGACCGAATCTACTTTACCTTCATCATTATGAGGAATCTTAATATCCCCTAGATCAAAGATTTTTGCAACATCCCTGATATCTTTTTTTTCATCATAAACATATGTTTCAATTTGACGAGCAGAAGTACTCCTAATGGCTTCAGGGCCACGACTAGTTCCCTTTCCAAATGTTGTCGTCAGCTCTAGCGGAATACCAAAAAACACAATATTTGCCTCATTGAATGTAGTTTTCGCATCGATATCACCAAAGGAACATCCGGCTTTGGTCCTCTCCGGAGTAATAAAGAAAGAATCTAAAAGATCTAAAATATTTGTCAATTTTCCTAAATAAATGATGGAATCTTACTATATTTGTTTTTAAAGCAAACTAATGATAACAATTCTAATTTGACCAGAACAATTCATCCAAGTTGCTCTGTCTTGGTTTACCAATTATGGACTTGAAATTTACGTCCAGGGCTGTCAAAAGTTGGTCAAAAGTTGTTTCCATTGCCTCCAAGTATTTTTCAGTATCTATTTCTTTGTGGGTTGCAAGTTCAACTGGCTTGACCCCTTCAGCAGTCTTTGTTTTTACATATGAGATTATGTCTCCTGCCTTAATTTCTCTACCATTATCGGAGAACTGCTTTGCAGCCTTTATGTGCTGGGGAATTCCCTTGATTGAATTGGTATAGGAATCACGGCCGTCTATTGATGTTATTCTAGCAGTTTCATTTGTCTTTTTACCATATTTTTCCGGAGACTTGTTTATCATGACATTAAAAGAAAGTTCCTCCAAAGGATATTTGTCTGTCTCTAATTTTTTTGCGCTGTCTTTAATAAGTTCTTTAATTTTCTCTCTAGCAGTATCAAAGTCCTTTTCTGTATTGACTTTACCCAATATTTCTAGCGTACTGTAAAATGTTTTTCTAATAAAATTCGGAGTGTGAGACTTTTTGCCAGTTAGGCCTTTTACATCAACCGTTCCGTCCTTCAAGACCCCTAGGTAATTTTTCTTGAGGTTGTTAAATACGACATAGCGATACTCTTTGTCCAGTTCAAGATCTACTCCCTCATTGGCTTTTGCCCATTTTGAAATTTCTTCTACCTTTCCTTCAGAAGGATTTCGTAAAAACAATGAATCGGTATCTCCGTACACAACTTCTATACCAGATTCTTTGCATTTCTGTATTGTTTTGGTAATAATATTTCTTCCAATAGCTGCAGTGGCATCGGCAACTGGCAGACAGTACAGTGGAAATATTTCAGCTCCCATAACACCATAGCTTGCATTTAGAATAACTTTAATTGCCTGACTAACAACTGTGTATAGTTGGCGTTCCTCTGGTGAGATTGTTTTATCTTTTGAAAGTTGTTTATAGTAGTTAACTCGAAGATCTCTTAGTGACCCTATAAGAAGGGAGGTTATTCCTTTCTTCTGATTGCATGTCCAGTAATCAGTATCAGGAATTTTTTGATTGGGATCTTGCCTGCATGAATCATGGGGACAGTTTACTGTTTCATACGATAAATTATGGACCTTTATAATGCTAGGATACAGACTGGCAAAGTCAAGCACTGATACATTGAAGTGGATTCCTGGCGTCGGCTCTACTACAAGTCCTCCTCTATACTTTTTTTCTTTAATGATTGCTGACGAAGAAGCCTGTCCTTTGAACCGGAGCTCTTCACTATGAGGAATCAGTGCGTTAATCTTTCTGTGCTCATAAAACAACATTCCCCTTATCCACTGGTTGACACCTACCCTAGAGAGATCTTCAACAGAAAGTCGAGATATTCTAGCAATTGCAAACAGTAGTTTGAGTAAGAGATTGTCATTGAAACTTGTAAGTCTAAAAGTTAAGTCAGTGTCCTTAAGGCAGTATTGAGCCAACTTTTGAATAGGAAGATCGCTGATGTTTCCATCAAATTCGATTTTAGTATCATTAAGAAGCGCTTCTGATATTGCATTAAGCCTAAATTCCGAATATTTGTGACTAAAGGCGTAAAGTTGAATCGACCTGTTTTGAAATGTTCTAAATAAATCAATATGAACTCCGTGTTTTAGCTGAACTGGTTCTGTCTGGATTCCTTTCTTTACAAATGAATCTCTCTTTACCACTATTGGGATTTCTTCTTTTGGTATTATGCTATGGTTTACAGGATCAATTTCGGGATCTTGAGACCTTTCATAAAGGTATGGAAGATCAAAATCATCACCATTAAAGGTAACTAATACGCTATATGACCAAATTACCTTGAATGTTTTTTCTAAAAGCTCTTTTTCAGTCTTGCACATTTCTGCTTCTGGGATTAACTGTGTTCCGTCGTTGGGATTTTTGTTTTGATCAAGAAGAAATACTTTTCTAAATCCATCATTTGAGACGATGCCAATTGCTGTAATTTTTCTGTCGTGTTCTCGCGGAACAGGCATTCGTCCCTCTTCTGAATCTACTTCAATATCAAGGGCTATTCTTTTCATTTCTGGTATGGGCTGATTCAGTAAATCTGCCCATTCTCTCACATATTCTCGATACTTGTCATTTCTTGCCTCTTTGCTTTCGAGGATTTTATCCCATAGAAAATTTTTAAGGGCATTGTGTACTATTTCGGACATCTTATACGGGTCTGCTATTATTAGGTCTCCTTTCCTCGTATAGTATGAACCCGGAATTAGCCTGGTGTCATAGAGGTAGTTTTCATGATATTTGATATTGGCTTCCCAAACATTGAGTTTTTCTCTAATGCCACCCTTTCCACCTATAGATAGAGGGTCAGGAGCAATTATTTTTATTGCTTGAATTTCTTTGTCTAGCATTAGATCTAATTTTGGTATTATTTTTAACTGGAATTTCTTTTCAACTGCTGCGATTTCTTCCGCCCTTGCCTTGTTTTCCAATTTAGTATAACAATAAGGTTTATGATCCGTTTTATCTTGCCAAAAGTATATCACGTGCAAAGTAGGATCGTAAAATTTGAGTTGAACTTTCTGATTTTCACCAGAATAAATAGCTGATATTAACATGACACGAATATTTTCTGGAAGCTCCTTCCAATAGCTCAGATTCTGTTTATCATTTTGAAGAAGGGGCGATTGATCCATATGATTCACTGGGAATAGTTTCAAATATGAAAAAAGGATAATTATCTTTTGCTACTGATGATCAAAATTTTGTAAGCTAAAATGTGTTTTGCAGCAGGGTTAGATTGTTATCATGTTGCTGTTTTTTTCTTTTCTCTTAATGGCAAAAATACCAACAGCGTATAGGGCAATCATGGGTAGAGCAACAAACCACATTGTTACACCGCTTCCATCTGGTGTTATTATAGCGCCAAAGATTGTAATGATTATTATTGCATATCTAAAGTTTTTTTGCCAGAACCTTGAATCTGTCAGACCGCTCAAAGATAGTGCATACATTAATACTGGAAGCTGAAAGGCTATGCCAAAACCCAATATGAATTGGAGTACAAATGTTATAAAATCATTGACCGTCAGAAATGTCTCGGCGCCAATTGATTCTCCATATTTGTAGAGAAAGTTGAGTGTAAACGGGATTACAAGAATGTAGGAAAACACAACACCGAGTATGAATAAGAGAAATATTGGCAGGATTATTTTGAGGATGTTTAATTTTGAAAATGGCGATCTGATTTTTTTACCTTGTTCTGCTATCGATTCCTCATAATTTTGTATACCACCATTAGAATCTTGTTTGCCTGATGCTGCGGCTGCACCTTTATCTTTAGTTTTTCTTTTGCTTAACATTTGATCAAATGCCGGGGAAAAGAACCCAAATATTTCCCTGATTACGATGGGAAGAGAACAAATCAAGCCTATTAGCAAGGAAATGTGAACCTGTGCAAAGAACACTTGACCGGGGGCCGTTTGTATAAGCTTTACCTCCGGCGGAAGTAATGTATCCTTCATGAAAGCTGTCAGCTGGAGGGCTACGTTGTAAAACGGATCTGGATATGGATAGTATATCTTTAAATTATTTTGCTGTCCTCCTGCATCCAGCGATGGAAGTTCAATCGGTAGGACTGCCGCCTTTATACCAAAACTCATTGCAAAAATAGTGATTATAGCGATGCAAATTACGATATGAATTATTCTAATTCGTAATTCATCGATATGTTCAGCTATTGACATTCCAGATGAAGACATTACAATGTTCGCAATTAGGCAATCAGGATATAATAATTATGTTGATGTGAGTGTGCTAATGTTTACCGAACGTATTGAATCAGCTTATGAAGAGAACCTATTGGTTCCATAATTTCATATCTAAATCCTTTTAGAAGGTGAAAACCAATAGAAGTTCATGCAATATCACAAGGCTTCTATTATAGGTCTTGAACGATCTAAAAAGGCGCAGCTAAAGCTATTTGATTACACTGGATATGCCATGTTAACGTACACCACAAAACAAGATGGTAATGGGTTTGCACCTGTTGGCGAAGAAATGCTAGTAGCTAAAATGGAAAGGGAAGCTGATGCCATGTTGTTTTTGTGTGATAATGATGGTTACGCCAAGGCCCAATCAAAACCGTTACCAAAAGAAAAAGCCGAAGAAGCATATAAAAAAATGTTAAATGACGGCATTTCGGAATTTAAGGGTCAGATAAAGACAGTTTCATAATTTCGTAGCTCGTAATAGCTGACGCACATTACGAGGAAGGTGAATTTTTTTAATAAACGAAAATTCGATTTTGAATGTTTTATTATATCATGCTCTAAAACATGAGCGTTACTCTCTAGAATAACTTTAAAAGCAAATTACTGCGGTAAGTAATGAACGCCACTAATAGCGATACCCAGAGAATGTCATACAAAACTAAGCAGTAATCTTTGTTCCGCTTTGACTATTTTTCATTACAAGGTTCCTAATGACTTTGGGATCTGATTTTATGACCCATGTAGGAATTTTGGATCTCTCTATTACCTTTAATGCAACGATATCCATAAGATCGTAACTTCCTGCCTGAGTGCTCTCGGTATTCAAGAGGTCCATGCATTTTTTTATCGTAATTTCTTTGAACATTTTTGCTTTAGGATTCTTGTTTGGATCAGAATTATAAATTCCGTCAACATCTGTCGCATTCAGGAATCTATCAGCTTTAATTTTTTCGCAAATAAGAGCTGCTGTGGCATTTGTACTCTGACCTGGATGAAGACCGCCACTGACTATTATTTTTCCTGATTCACAGGCAATACTGATTTCTTCAAGGCTGCTAGGAATAACTGGATAAACAGAATCTCCTAGAGCTGCAGACAGTAACATTGCATTTAGCCTTGATATTTCAATGCCCATTATGTCAAGACTACTTTCATCAGAGCCCAATGACCTTGCCAAGTTAACATAATGCCGAGCAATTATTCCACCTCCAGAGACTACAACTGGTTGAACCCTAGTTTGCATTTCAACTAAAAGTTGAGCGTATTGCTTTAGCAATTGAGATGTAGTCTTGAAATTAAAAACACTACCACTTAATTTTATAACTAGAATTTTCTTCTTTTGTTTTAATGTCTGGGAGATCTTCATTGCTTTTCGGGTAACTCCTTATCTAACACATCATTTGATATTTTTGTAATTTTTTTTCGATCCTTATGGTTGGTATATACCCTAATCATATCAAGATAACCTGTTATTGAATTTACCAAAGGCAGATTAGAAACTGGTTGTTTAAAGAATTCGTCCTCGCTAACAAGAAGAATTGATTTCATTTCTTGCTTGTTTGGCGCAAGTGGCACTAGTGAAATGCCATAGGTATCAAGAAAAATTTTTTTCTCATCAATTTTAGCCAATCTTGCAATTTCCAATCTCAATTCTTCAATTTTATCTCTATTTAACTTTGTATAATTGTCTTGTTTTCGAATAAATCTCTCATATACACATTTTAGTAATTTCCTATCCAAATAGTTGGAAATCATTTCTTGTGCAGCTTTGTTATTTTGTGGTGATGAGATACTGCAAACTATGCTTTCATCTGTTAGGTTAAGATAATCAGTCAATGCTAACCCTCTTAGGTTTAATATATCACTTGAGAGCAAGATAGAGTGCAGTAGCATTACTTCAGCAGATCGAACTGTCTTGTGGAAATAGACTGCCCGGAACATCTCAAAACGCGAAATTATCATTGATTCAAAAGAGTAAAAGGATGAGATGTCTAAAGCTAGGCTTTTACTGTCAGTTACCCTGAATGAATTAATAATCCTGTTATAATCGACTTTTCCGTACTCTACTCCCGTAAAGAATCCATCTCGAGGAAGATAATCCATCAGGTCCGACGAAAGACTTCCTGAAATTATTTCATTTTTGAATTTTACTTTTGAATTACCAAAAGAAATCTCACTTATCGTTTGTGGAGAAAAGCCATAATCAGAAAGAATATCACCTAATTCAGTCTTACATATTATTTTGGCCCCAAGAGTTTCATGATTACTGTTGCCTGTAACCTTTAGTGCTTCTTCAAAGAGATGTGAAAAAGGTCCATGACCAATATCGTGTAGAAGAGATGCTACCCGTAGCTCCTGAATTGATTCTTTGTCTATTACCCCTATAGAAAATAGATGTTCTCCTGCCAAACCTGCCACATGCATTGTTCCCAAAGAGTGTTCAAACCGTGAGTGTTGGGCTGCCGGATATACCAGATGAGCGCCTGCCAATTGTTTAATTCTTCTTAATCGTTGAAAAACGTTTGAATCAATTATCTTTTTTTCTAGCTCTGTAAACCTGATAAACTTGTGAATAGGATCGGTTATTTCTCCAACGAATTTCATGTCGTGTAAATAGAATTGAACATCACATTGAATTAAATTTTCACAGTATTTCTTACTATTCTAAGTACCTGACTATGAACATCGTCGACTGATTTTTCTCCGTCAATAACATACCACTTGAATTTTTTTGCAAGAAGCCTGTATGTCTTTTTTACTTTGCGAATTAACTCGCGGTCTTTTTCAAAGGTATCAATGACACTATTTTTAGATCTAGTAACCAGGGTTTCTGTTTTGATATCTATGACTATTACAAGATCTGCTTTTGGCAATCCTTCATCCAACGCAACAAGCCAGTCTAATTCCAATCCCTTTGAGACTCCATAGACAAGATTGGATTGATAGTATCTGTTCATGATAATTGTGGTTCCTTTGGCAATTACTCTGTCTATTTCGGTCTTTTTCTCCCATCTGTTTGCAGAAAGAAGCATCATTTTCACCTGATCCGAGTAAACTCTTTTTCCATCAAGAAATTGCTTTATCTCTTTACCAATTGGAGTAGTATAATCGGGGAAATCAAATTTGACACACTTGCTTTTGAATTTCTTTAATAGTAAATTTGCCTGTGTTGTTTTGCCTGCCTTGTCAATTCCTTCTATTACGATGATCTTACCCTTACGCAAACACTTTGTTTGAAATGAGTCATAAATAAAAAGTATGTTAAAATCAAATAAGAAACAATGGCAATCCCCTCTAGCTTCCCGGGCCTGTAAAACTTAATTGTATTTGTTTTGAAAACGTATTGTCCGTACATCAAATCTCAAAGCTTTTTCTTATATCTGATTTCTTCGGCCATTCAATCACTTGTAAAGTAAAGCAGTTCAGCTTGAGCGACTTTATCCACAGTCAATATTTCCTTCGAAAGTTCCTTTCCAACCTGTGTCAGCTCGAACTTGCATTTTTCCGTTATTTCCACAGTCGCCATGGATTGAAATATTTGCCTTATTATCCAATCCACAAATATTACTTGTCGTCTCTTTACCACCTAAATCATAGTTTTTCTTGTCTATTTTGCCAGAATCAAGGTAGCCGCCATTGCTTGTCTTGTCGTCAGAAGAGTCATCAAGGACTACTTCCCAACTTCCAAAGATAGGCAAATCGTTCAAAAATGCACTGAATGAAAGTTCGCCCTTTTCTGACTTGCCACCAGGACAACTGATTGTGCCCGCCCCATTTCCTGATGTTCCTAATCCATGGGCAACAGTAGCGGCAGAAAATAAGGTTATCATGAAAAGTAGTAATACTTTCACTTTAATTCCGCCCTCCAAATTCATCATTGTGTCTGGAATGCAAAATAATTTATATATTATGTAGAGTGATTCCAGATCATAAATAGGAAAAAATGACACGAATCATTTAACACTTGACAATATCCTAATAAAGTTTATCATTAATGATTATCAATAACGATTATCTTTTGATTAGTCTAAATTTATTATGTATGTGTTGAAACCAGAAGAATAATTGGCAAATATCTGCACTTATGATACAGATTTTATATTGAATTTTCCAGTTTCTATATCTTCAAGTTATTATAAAAGATCGATTAATAACGTGTGAACTAAAATGGCACAGATGCCGGCTTTAATTCCAAAAGAAGTAGAAATCCAAAGATTAAAGAAAATCTACATTATGGTCATTATGCTGGGTTCAATCGCAGCATCCGTAGAAGTAGATAACTTTGTTGATGGATCTCTTCATCAAACCGCAATTAGAGACAGTGCATTTACACCAGCTCATTGGTGGTTATACAGCCACTTTGTAGCCCTCCCATTAGGTTGGGGATTTGTGGCAATGTATGACAGAAGGGTACCCGTACTAAGGGGTCCTGGAAACTCAATGAACACTGGTCTAAAGATAACCATCATAGGCTATCTTGCAACCATGTTTACAATTGGTGTAAATGAAATGTGGCACTTTTGGTTTGTGGAAGAAATTTTCGCAGTTCCAAATCACTGGATGTTTAACATGGGAGTCGTAGTGGCTTTCATGGGTGCTCTTGCATACGTAGTAAGAGTATACGCGCGTCTAGTAGAATTGGGTGCTGAAACTCCTGGAAAGAATCCATACGTGGCTGAAATGTACAAGCTTGCACTTGAAGGAAAGCTGTACAGCAGATCTATTCCATAAGCTAACTGTCACACTGTCGATAAAAGCAGGAAAACGACTACCTTTTTTTTCTTTTTTTAATAAACAAGTCCTAGTGGATAGTAGGGCCTATTGACAACATTGCTTCACATTTGATATTTGCATTTATTGCATCCATACTGCATCACGAGAAATGCAATTTATCAAGTCCAACTATTTGAAAATATTCTTATATAGAAATATGCATTAAACAATTGATGGCTGATAATTCTGGATTTTCTTTGAAAGTTCTTGAAAACGAAATACAAGATAAAGATAGACAGATAGTACGAATTGATTCGGAAATTATGCATATGCTAAACATAACTGAGGGCGCCATTGTTAATATCATTGGTCCCAAAAACAGTACCAGTATTATTTGTCTTTCATTGCACCCTACTGATGAGATAAAAGATAATAAGAATAACAATAAAAATAGCAACAAAAATACTACTGATAAAATAATTCGAATCGATGCCAAAACAAGAGATTTTATCGGTACCAATATAGGGGATAGTGTCACTATCATGAAAATTGTTCTGGCTGAAAATGATAACAGACCTGGGAAGATGAACATTGAATCAACTGACGATACTGCAAATTCCATAATAATAAATGGGTCTTGTATTAATTTTGATAGAGAACGTCCAAAGATAATGGAATTCCTGGGATCTCTTCAAAAAGAAGTACATATGGACAGTATCTATTGCAAGTGTTACGCTAATGGCAAAAAAACTCTAGGATGGGACTTTTTTCATGTTGCCCTAGACTTGAGACTGGTACAAAGATTGATTGAAATACACCCTGAAATCAACAAGCAGGAAGCAGCAAGTCTAGAAGAACGATTTGTGCTATGGTTATATGCAAAATTTAGAAAAAGAAAACTTGATTATCACATGAAAGTTAGCGAAATTCCTTATGAATCGGTAACCGGATTTCGACTAAACCCAAATGATTTCAGGAATATTGAAGATATGGAAAGTATGCGTTAACTTTTCCTTATCACAAAACCTTACATTTTCAAAATGAAGATAC
>JAHEZK010000038.1 GCA_023251115.1 Nitrosomicrobium frigidum (SeqCode)
ACAGATTTATTCCAAAAATAAAATCGACTAGATGTCTAGCTTTTCCTGCATTAGCATTTCTTATATTGGTAAGTTGTAAATTCCTAAATGATTTGGTTAATTCAGAATCAGTAAGAGATGAAAATTTGGCCCTTTTTGAAACTTCATACTTATTGCCACAAGCAAATTGAAGAATATTGTACCCAATTAATTCTCCCTCAAGATCATAATCACAGGCATGAATAAATCCGCAAGCGCCATGTGAAATATTTGATATAATTTGCAAGGTTTTAGAAATCCTTTCCTTCTCTCTTCCAATTTTTGAATATCGAGGGGACCATTTAACATCGTATATTGGATACTTTTTTCGATTTTTTTCTACTGGAAATATGCCATATAAATGTCCTAGTGCAGAGCAAACGATATAGCGTTGATTATCATCTGAAATAACGTCAAAAATAACTACACCAGGCGCGGGTTCTCTTTTTGTCAATTTTTTAGATCCTAGGACTTCAGATATTCTCTTTGCTGCAAGGGGTTTTTCGCAAATTACAACTTGATACTGTCCGGGCCCCAATTGAAATTCTCCTGGCAATTTCAAAAATACTTTGGATTCATTATAATTTAGATTTTGGGTCCTCAAAAATACTAAAAGATACGGGTTGGAGTACAATGTTGCTCATTCTGTTTTTGGGATCTTTGAGTTTTCTCGAACATTTTTATATTCTCAAAATAATATTTTTTATATAAATGACAAATAGTGTATGCGTTCTTGGGGCTGGCAGTACGAAATATGGTAAACTAAGTCAAGGCGTTATTGAGTTGGGACTAGATGCGGCAAAAAGCGCGATTGATTCAGCTGGAATTACACCAAAAGATATCCAGGCAGGCTATATCTCCAATGTATTTGGAGTTGCGGATAAACAAGTACATATGGCGCCTGTATTGATGAGCAACCTTGGAATTCCTCACATCCCAGGGCTAACAATTGAATCTGCTTGCGGTTCAGGGTCTGTGATGTTTAGAGAGG
This sequence comes from Nitrosomicrobium frigidum (SeqCode), assembly GCA_023251115.1. GTDB lineage: Archaea > Thermoproteota > Nitrososphaeria > Nitrososphaerales > Nitrososphaeraceae > TA-21. The sequence continues at coordinate 1,010 of JAHEZK010000038.1, forward strand.
CCTACGCAAACGTCGCTGCCGGCTTTTACGATTGTGTGCTAGCCATTGGTGTGGAAAAGGTAACTCATACTGGAACTACTCTTAGTACCACACTCTTTTCATATTGTTCGGACTTTTTTTATGAAGGGGGAAATGGTGCTTCCTTCCCGGGCTTGTTTGCGTCTATTGCCAGAGCTTACCTAACGAAATACAAAGCGACGGAAGAGGACTTGGCACATGTCGCAATTAAAAATCATGAAAATGGATTGCTAAATCCAAAGGCACACATTAGAAAAAGAATCACAGTAGAGGATGTTTTGAATTCGCCAGTTGTAGCATCACCCCTAAAGGTTTATGATTGCTGCCCATTTTCTGATGGTGCTTCCGCTGTCATCTTATGCAATGAAGACTTCGCAAAGAAGATTGGCAACAACTATGTAAAAGTAATTGGTTCCGGAAGAGGTGGTTCGCCTGCTGCAGTACAATCGAGGGAGGATATTACGACAATACCAAGTACGCTAATTGCTGCAAACCAAGCTTACAAGATGGCAGGAGTGACTCCTAAAGACATTGATTTCGCAGAGGTTCATGATTGTTTTACCATTGCAGAAATTATTGATATTGAGGATTTGGGATTTTTTAAGAAGGGTACGGGTGGCATTGCTGCAAAGGAAGGAATTACTAAACGTAGCGGTGAGATCCCAATTAATCCATCAGGGGGACTAAAATCCAAAGGTCACCCAATTGGTGCGACTGGCGTCGGACAAGTTGTCGAAGTTTTCGAACAATTCACCGGAGGAGCTGGAGAAAGAACTATAGAAAATGCTGAGATAGCCTTGACCCATAACTTTGGTGCTACTGGAGCAAGTGCAGCAGTTCATATCTTTCAAAAAGTGTAATTTTGGTGCAACAGAGTGGATAAAAATTCCAGTACACATGAGAGATTCATTGAGACAGCAAAGAATGGAAAAATTCTCGCCAATAAATGTAAGAACTGTGGTAAAGTTATGCTTGAGACAATGTATTACTGCAGTGGGTGCTCCAAAAGTGATTTTGAATTTGTTGAATTTCCGGGCATTGGCACAGTAGTGACTCATACGATTCAGTCAGTAGCTCCAGAAGGTTTTGAGGATGTCAACTCATATGCCTGGGTAGTCTTCAAGCTGAAGGATGCTCCAATTTCAGCTTCAGGCTTTCTGCCAGGAATTAAAATACCATCTGATTTACCAATAGGCTCAACGGTCAAGGTAAAAGGATATGATGCCAAACATGGTCTTACATTAGAAAAACAAGCAGGCTAACTGCATATTTTTAAGTCCCATATTTTCTTTAGCCTGAAGAAGGTTTTGACATATACTAGAAATCATTTAGATTAGCTTTATGTTACTTCTTTGTTTACAGACACTGACAATTATTCTTACATTCATGCAAAACAATATTTTTCTTGATGCAGCATAATACACAGCTTCAGAATGATCTATCTAGTGCTGCTCAAGTTATTAGTAATCAGATTACAAAATTAAACAAGCTCTCAAAGAAATTTGATATTATGGATACTCACTTTAGAAAACAAATTGTACAAAACATTAAAGTCGGCAACAATGTTCGCGCCAAGGCATTAGCTAATGAGCTTGTAAATATACATAGAATCCAACACACTACAAAAAATATGGTAATGTCCCTTGAAGTCGTAGCTCTTCGCTCTACAATAATAGGTGAATTTACAATTATCATGGATACGATAAATCCAACTATAGATTTGATAAAAGATATCGAGAGAGATATTTCAATGGTAATCCCCACTGCGCAAGAGGTGTTAAACGATGTTACAAATGCTTCATCTGAAATTTTGAATTACAACGTCAATCCCGAGCTTAAAATATCTATGCCTGTAGACGAGGAGGCGCTAAAGATTTTAGGAGAAGTTGAAGAGAGTGTTGAACAAGAGACTAGACAAAAGCTACCCGACATACCTGCTACAATTAATGTGATGAAAAATAGGAATGAATTAGAATCCCCATTAGAGGAAAATGAAGTTATGATCTAAATTTGATTTTCTAACATAAGTTGGTGTATTGTTTAGTGGGTTAATTGTTTTGCACTCTTAGTCAATAACTATTTACGACCCAATTTTAAATTATCTCAAGATAATATCGGGTGAGATGGAGATAGAGGCTAGCCATGATCTAATAACTCAAACTGAAATTAAGCCTAGTGGCATTTTACAAGCAGCAAAAAGAGTTAGAATGATCTTCTCTGTTATGGCGAGTCCTAACAGAATCGATATACTTCGAATTTTGAATTCAAAAGGACCTTTAACTTATTCTGAATTAAAATCGTTAGCTGGTTTCAAATCTAAAAAGGAATCAGGTAAATTTGCTTACCATCTAAGGAAGCTCTTGAGGCAGTCTCTTGTCGCATTAAATAAGGCGGAAAGGAGATATACGATTACCAATCTTGGAAAACTTGTCTTAAGTCTGGCAAGACAAATTGAAGAAAGATCCATAATTGAAAGCGGCAAGATGTACGTGCGAACTTCTAGACATTCAATCGAGGAATTTAATTCAAATAGAATAACTCAATCATTGGTCAGGGAGGCCAATATGCCTCTTGAACAGGCACATAAGATTACTGAAGAAGTGGAAAACAAAGTTTACAAATTCCAAACGGTCTATCTTACTTCCTCTCTTATTAGAGAGACTGTTAATTCAATATTAATTGAGCACGGCTATGAGGAATTCAGATCAAAACTAGCTAGACTAGGTCTTCCGGGCTCTGATATCTCTGAAATGTTTAACAATCCTTTATATAGCAAAAATGGGGTAGAAGGTATTTTATCAGAAACATCTCTTGCAGTTTTTTCCGAAAATCTGCTGTTCAACATGTTACCTAAGGATATCACTGATATGCATCTTGCCGGCGAACTAAATATTTCAAACACCGGGCTTTGGAACTTGGTGCCTGACACCGTATTTATTGATACTCGCAATATCGTTGAAAATGGTCTAGACTTTAAAGGAAAATACTTGAATGTTTCAAGATTGAAACCAATTCGGACACTTGATGACATTACAGAGGTTCTACCTGTATTGATTTCGGTCTTAAGCAGAGAAACTTCAAGAGAGATAATACTTGATAATTTTGTTTCTAGCATTTCAAAGATGATTCAGGAGAGTAGTGAATCAATAGAGGCTGCATTTTCTAGGGCATTTATATCATCATCCATTTCAAGATCATTTTCGTCTTCGGGTTTTCCAGTAGTTACTTTTCCTATCTATCTTGATGAAAGCTCTATAACCAGATCCATTTTGGCGGCCTATATGAAATATTTGGACCACACACCTATTCCAACTATTGCGTTATCTCTTGTTGGTAAGGACCATGAGTCTCTAGGGACAAATTCGGATCTAATAGCAAATATAGTCAAAAATGGTGGAATTCTGTCGGCATCCAAGAACTTCAGAAGCCACATGGGGATTGTAAAAAATGCGGCTGACGAGAAAGCTAGTTCGATTGTAAGCTTGCAGTCCTTAGCAATAAATCTGCCAAGACTAGCTTATCAGTCAAATAAAGATGAAACCTATTTCAGGGCCAGATTAGCACTGATGATAAAGCCAGCTATTTCAGCTCTTTTGGCAAGAAAGAACTCTATATTGGAAATGATTCGAAGAGAAATGCTTCCTGTAATGTCCAACATTACTCAAATGATGCAATTAAGCAGGATGAATCTGGTAATTAATCTGACTGGGGTTAGGGAGTCGGTTTATAATATACTAGGACATGAATTTGACGGAGAAGAAATAATTCAAAAGGTATTACTTACGGCTGTTGAGGTTGCTTCAGATCAAGGGAAACTAGTTGGAGATGATTCTATAAGAATTTCTATGATTACAGATGACAGTAGTACTAGACTAGCTTCTTTAGACTCTGAAAAATATGGGAACATGTATCGACAAGCTGGTGATAAAATGATGATAAAGTCTTATTCACAGGGTCTTCTTATAAACGGGCGAGATTTACTTGCAAATAGTGGTCCTATAATAGAATCAACTAACTCCATAGACGAATTACTGAATGGTGGCGTTTCTATTGATGTTGACACTAGTGATCTGGAGGATAACGAATTGATAGAGTCCATTAAGAAATCTTACGGTTTTAATTTCTTCAGACCAATACACAGAAACAAAATTTGTAGCTCGTGCGGCACCAAGATTTCTATGTCGTCTGGAGTTTGTAAAAGCTGCGGGTCTACCAATTTTTCCAATATAATAATACCGAATCAATAAGTTTAAACCTTTATTCTATTATTTTAGTAAAATAATATTTTTAAGCTAGACTCTAGCTGTATAAGCGTTATGGCAAAGGAAATTACAGAAATTGAAGATTCTTCGCACGCAAATAAAAAAGCTATCGCGCAAATTAAGAAGAGGGACAAAGGACTGGTTGATTTTAATAATTCAAAGATTTCTAATGCCATCTACAAAGCGTTAATGGCAGCAGGTAAAACAGATTACAAGCTTGCTGAAAGATTATCAGAAAAAGTTGTACAAAAAATGGATCAACAATTTTCTGTTTTTGATACGAACCGAGTTCCAAGTGTAGAAGATGTGCAGGATATGGTTGAATCAATCTTGATTGAAGAGGGACTCTCAGAAACGGCCAAGGCATATATTCTATACAGACATGAACGCCGCAAGATTAGAGATGAAAAGAAGAAAATTCTAAATAAGAAGGATTTGGACGAAGTTGATAAGTCATTTGACATTAATTCTCTAAGAGTGCTTGCTTCACGCTACTTGTTAAGAGATAACAATAATGAAATAATAGAAGATCCGAAATTGCTTTTTGAACGAGTCGCAGTTCTCGTAACAATCCCCGATATATTGCATGATTCAGAATTGTATTCTAATATTGAAGTAGTAGTTCAAAATATTACTGAAGCTGAAGAATATTTCAAAAAAATAGATGATTTTCATTTGAAACTAAAAATTGGCAATCACTATCTTAACCGATTTCATTTTGAATCAATGATTAGACATTACATTAATTTGGCAAAAAGTGGACGTATGAAAGTTAGCTTTAAGGATCTTTTGCGGCTTATTGCCGAGGGGCACCTGTCAAAGTACTCTGATAGAATTATTGAATATTATAATCTGATGGTGACAAAGGACTTTTTACCAAACACTCCAACTCTTATGAATGCAGGGGCAAAACTTGGTCAGCTTTCAGCATGTTTTGTGTTAGATATGAAAGACGACATGACGGAGATTATGAAATCTTCCACTGACGCAGCAATGATTTTCAAATCTGGAGGAGGAGTTGGAATTAATTACTCAAAACTTCGTCCCGAAGGCGATATAGTAGCATCAACCTCTGGTGTTGCTTCAGGACCGATCTCGTTCATGAGAATTATAGACACAATTACTGATGTAGTAAAACAGGGCGGAAAAAGAAGGGGGGCAAACATGGGAATCATGGAATCATGGCATCCGGATATCGAAAAATTCGTGACAGCCAAAACCAAGCCAGGCATATTCGAGAACTTTAACGTTAGCGTTGGAATTTGGAGTGATTTCTGGGAATCTATAATTAATGAAAATAATCATCGATACACACTAAAGAATCCAACTACCAATGAACCCGTCAGTCAAATTGATTCACATCAGCTCTTGGATTTAATTACTTTCAGTGCATGGAAAAGCGCAGAGCCAGGTGTTATATTCTTTGATAATATCAATAAATATAATCCGTGTATCAACATAAAAGAAGGACCACTTAGAGCAACAAATCCCTGCGGAGAGCAATCATTATACCCATACGAATCATGCAATTTGGGATCCATCAATTTAGCAAACTTTGTGAAGCGTAATATAGATGGAAAGTATGAGTTCGATTGGCAACGTTACGAGCAAGCAATACGTCTTTCGACCAGATTTTTGGATAATGTCATAGACATGAACAAATATCCGGTTGAAGAAATTGAACGTAATACACAGTTAACAAGGAGAATCGGACTTGGAATAATGGGTATTGCTGATCTACTATTTACTTTAGAGATACCATACAATTCAAAAGAAGGTTATGAGTTTATGAACAGAGTAGCTGAAGCACTTTCTTACTATAGCATGGAAGAAAGCGTTGCGATTGCAAAGGCAAGAGGTGCATTTCCATTATTCAACCAGACTGATTATGTTGAAGGAAAAATGATACCAGTGGCAGGATACTATGAAATTCCAAAACGATACCATTCTTATGACTGGGATTCATTAGTTGAGAAGATTGAAAAATATGGAATAAGAAACTCATGGACTACTACAATTGCACCTACGGGAACATTGTCTATGATAGCTGACAGTTCAAACGGAGTCGAACCAGTTTTTGCACTAGTTTTCGAAAAACGGGTCACTGTAGGAAGATTCTTTTACACAAATAAAATATTTGAAAATATGCTTAAAGAAAATGGCTTGTATAGTGATGAAATTTTAACGAAAATTGCAAATAACTATGGTTCTGTGAGAGGATTGGCCGAAATCCCAGAAAGGCTACAGAAAATATTTGTAACAGCCATTGATGTGCATTGGACGGATCATCTCATGGCACAAGCAATTTGGCAAAAATGGATTAGCAACGCAATAGCAAAAACTATTAACATGCCGTCTGATGTCACGGTCGAAGATATCAAAGCTGCTTATCTATTGTCACATGAATTGGGATTGAAGGGCGTTACGGTCTACAGAGATGGCTCTAGGCATGAACAGGTGCTACACATAACCGGAAATGACAAAGAGAAAAAATTCATTGTAAAGCCAAGCGCCCATGTGGTTGACCATATTCATAGTAACATTAAGCAAGATTATGTTATGAGCCAAGTTGAAAAAGTGTTTAGAGATACAGAAGAAATAGAGGCAACTGAAACCACAGTAAATGTATCTCAATCTAAACTAAAAATGAACATGAATGCATCGCCTAATGACTATCAGGAGTACGAAACGTGTCCGTCCTGTAATGCAAGGCTGATAATAACTGAAGGCTGCAATATGTGCATAGAATGTGGATTTAGCTCTTGTATGTCGGGATAAATCTCATCCAATTTTTTCTACTAAAACAGTTCCACAATGTGGAGACTGACAACAAATAGTCATGGTAGTAGCTGTTTCATACCCTAGATATTTTAAAAGACAAACCAAAATAGATAGTTTCTTATTTTAGTCGCCCATAAGAAAAATATTGTCTTATGATGTTCACATAGTGGAGAGGATAACCACCTCATGATCCACAAGTATGATGTCTACAGAAGTCCAAATGTGGGTCTATTCCTACGAGCAAATGATAACACACTTCTAATTCCCTTTGGATTTGCAGATACGAAAACTAAAAAAATTAAAGAATATCTAAATGTTAAAAAAATAATGCATGTTTCTATCGCTGGGACCAGATTGATTGGACCCATGACCGTCATGAATAACAATGGAATGTTATTACCATCAACAGCTTCAGATGAAGAGATTCAAATCCTTAGGCAGACAGGATTGAATGTAGAACGACTACAAAGTAAGTTTACTGCAATTGGAAACTTAATTCTAGCCAACGATAAAGGAGCAATAGTTTCAAGTTTATTCAATGGTGAAGTGCACCAAAGTATTAGAGATGTTTTGGGCGTTCCTATTCAAACAATGTCCATATGTGGCTATGTCCAGGTTGGATCGATGGTTGTGACTACAAATGATGGAGCTATCGTTCATCCAAATGCCACTGATAGGGAAATTAAGAGCATAGCAGAAATACTTCAAGTCGAAGCAGAACCAGCAACCATCAATGGTGGTTCACCGTTTCTGTCATCGGGTATCATCGCTAATTTCAAATCCGCAATAGTAGGAAGTTTAACTACTGGACCTGAATTAATAATGATAACTAGAGCGCTAAAGATGTGATTCTTTGCGTAAAATTTCTATGTGAATTGAATTTACATCTATTTGTTTAATTTGTAGTAGAATTACAACTGAATCATTTATTCAAATTTTACTTAAGGTATATGTTCGGACTTAGACGCGAAGATGATATAGCGTGATCATCGGTGGGAAAAAGAGCGTCTATACTAGAACCCTCTATTTTGATACTAGTAGCGTTGATTTCAGAGTCCGATAAACTAAATCTTTCCTTTAATACAGAATTTATACGAGACAATTGATCGTAAATTTGATTAGTATTGGAAACTAATGAAACTTCCAATACTTGCCCTAATAATGCCTTGGGTATTTTTCCGCTAGAATCATTTAATATTCTAAAATCAATTTTACTAAAAAGCATTTCACTGGGAAGTTGGGGCAATGCATTTGCCGTATAAAAAACTTGCACGTCGATCAGATTTGATTGCTGTTCATTAACAGATCTTAAAATGGATACTTGAGGATTATTAGGATCAGGGAATGCACTAATCATGCCATCACTAATAGGTAAAGACAATAATACAAATCCCTCCAACAAGTTCTTACTAATGGTAACTAATGGAAGAATGTCTTTGCATGTGATACCTGTAGAGCTTTCAGGTTTAAGGATCTTGATGATTGAATTTGAAGAATTTACATCATTAGGTATGGCATTCCAAAATATTTTAATCGGATAATCTTGCTTGTTAAGTATGCTTATGTCAGTATCATAATGACCTGGTCTTACGGGCCCTTCATTAGAGGATACATTACCACAAAGAAATTTTGGAGTATAAGTTACAGTCTTAACGGAATAGTTTTTTAGATCTGGTAAAACAGGTGATTTAAATTTGGATTTAGTATCTAACACTACAGTATTATTTATGGGTCTAGTAGAATCGGTATCATTCTTGGTTGTTGGGTCTATGTTTTGACCAAGTGTGTATCCAATATCTTTTTGTGTCACAAATCCAAATGTCAACATCAAAACAAGAAATAATGAAAATAATCCAATCTTATTCAAATTGCAAACTTTATTAAAAAATCTCTAATATATGCTATAGAGAAAAATATTGAATTAATCGAAAATAGATGAGAATCTTTTTGTAAAAGCGCAATAACATAATATGATGATGGTAATCAATGAAGACTAATAGATTCTTCAATCGAGATGTTGTTTCAATTAAGGATTTTAAAAGAGAGGATCTTGAATATTTATTTGAAAAAACGGATAAGATGAAGAAGCTTAATCCCAAAGAAAAGGACGAATTAGGAAAAGCCAGGATAATGGGATATTTGTTTTATGAACCAAGTACTAGAACCAGAATGAGTTTTGAGGCTGCAATGGCATCAATAGGCGGTAGTTCTATTGGAATATCAGACCTGAAATCGTCTTCAATAGAAAAGGGAGAGAGTTTACAAGACACTGTGAGGGTTATGGATCTTTATTCAGATATCATGATTCTGCGTCATCAACTTGACGGATCAAGCAAATTTGCAGCAGAAATTTCTGATCATCCTATCATTAATGGAGGTAGCGGAAGTGAAGAGCATCCAACACAGGCTATGCTGGATTTATATACAATAACAAAGGAAAAAAAGAAAATTGATGGTTTAAGAATTTGCATATTGGGGGACTTGAAATATGGAAGAACAATTTACTCCTTATTATACGGTCTTTCTAATTATGATGTAGAAATCATTCTAGTTTCACCGCCAACATTACAAATTCGACAAGAGTCCATTTATGGTTTAAAAGATAAAATGAAAATTATAGAATTAACAGAATTAAATGACACAGTTTTTCAAAATTCAGACATATTGTACGTGACTAGGATACAAAAGGAAAGATTTTCAGACCCACAGGAATATGAAAAAGTTAAAGGCGCGTATACAATTGATAGTAACATTCTGAAACGGTTTAAACCTGATATCTCTATCATGCATCCCTTGCCTAGAATAGATGAAATATCGCAGGATGTAGACAGTAAATCAAATGCAATTTATTTTAAGCAAGCATCTTACGGCAAGGATTTAAGATCAGCTCTGTTGGCATTAATATTAAATGAGTCTCCTCTTTAGGGGATTTTGTTTTATTTTATTCTTTTATTTGTGAAAATTAGATGCATGTTGAGATAATTTTTCAATCTGTTAATTGATATACGTTAGCCATTTCTCAAATTTTTCGTTCTTGCCGTGGACTATTTGATTGTAAACATCTTGTAGCTGTGTTGCTATTTTCCCCGTTCTTCCATCAGCAATTTTTATGTTATCAATTTCACCAATTGATTTAATTTCAGCTGCTGTTCCAGTTAGGAAGACCTCATCTGCGTTATACAATTCATCACGGGATATGTCGCTGATTTGGAAGTCAATGTCCAGATCTTCTGCAATATCCAGTACACTGGATCTTGTAATCCCGTCCAATGCACCTGATGTTAATGGTGGTGTTACCAGGATTTTATTTTTTACCATAAAAATATTTTCGGCTGTTCCTTCTACGACCATACCCCTCATATTCAACATTATCGCCTCATCTACTCCTGATTTTATTGCTTCTATCCGTGCTAATGCCGAGTTTGCATAATTTGCCGCGGCCTTCGCATGAATCGGTAAACTTCTGGAATCTATTCTGATCCACGATGAAACAATAACTCTCATTCCAGCGTTGTTTTTTGTTTTTATGTGATCTTCCCAATTCCATATAGCGACGGATGTTGATACTTTATTAGGTAAGGGATTTACTCCCATCTTTCCATATCCATAGTAACAAATGGGTCGTATATAACAATCCTTTACACTATTTATTTTTATAGTTTGGATAATAGCCTCTCTAATCTCTTTCTCCGAAAATTCGCAATTCATATGATACATTTTGCAACTATTCATTAGTCTCTTGAGATGTTCTTCTAGTCGAAAAATTGCAGGACCTTTCTTTGTGTGGTAACAACGAATTCCTTCGAATACGGCTGTTCCATAGTGCAATCCATGAGTCAGAACGTGTATTTTTGCATTATTCCATCTAACAAATTTGCCATCCATCCAAATCTTACTTTTATCATTCATTAAAATTCATCCCTATCAATTTTGTTTCTCTTATCATGGATTGCCCTGATTGCATCTGCGACCTTAGAATCGTCTACAATAATCAATATACGAGAAGTTTCCTCTTGGGCATCCAAATTCAATATATTAATTCCATGTTCTCCAACCGTGCTGCTTGTAGTAGAGGCAATTTTAGGCTTTTTCCACATATTATCTCCAATTAAAGTAACAACGCCTCTATCATATACTATTTCGGTCTTTGAATAATAGGCCTTAAAATGATGTTCGTTACGACGAACGTAGTCTCCATCAAGAAACAAGATTCGAGTGATTTCAATACCTTCTTTCTTATAGGGAGATAGTTTAAGAAAGTCATGATATTGCTTATCATTTTCAAGTGATGCTAATAGGTGTGATGCTGCAATACTTTCCATACGAACTATGGCACAGTTTCTCTTACCAGTAACAATCTTAACAAGGTTGCCTTCTTGATCGGCGGAGATTTTTGATATTGTTGTTGTATTAGATGGATTGTTCATATTAGTAATTACAATTGGTATATCCATATTGTTATTCTCGATTTCCTTAATTGCCAGAGGATCAAGTATCTTCATACCAAACATACCAGCCAATCTTGCCTCATTATAAGACAGAAATTTGATACTGTCTAACTCTTTTTTTACTATTTTTGGATCCGCACTCAATACCGCATTATCTTTTTCAAAATCTAATTCCGCCTTGTAATTTTCGTTTAACAATATGGCAACATCAGCAGCGGATCTATCAGAACCTCCTCTCTCATAAGTTGTTTCTAGTCCGTCGATAGTTTTTCCTATGAAACCCCCTATAGTTACTACATTATTTTTTTCAATTAATTGATAAAAATGCTCAGATCTTGCCCTGGATTCATCTATCAAAAAATTAGCAGCTTCAAAATTATCATCGGTTATTATTGGCCATCGTTCTAACTCCACATGAGCTGACCTAATATTCTTGCTTTTTAAAACATAGTCCATTAAATATGACATAGGTATCTCGCCGCTATATGCAAGAGTTCTTGATCTAGTAACATCAACAAATCTGCGATTTTCTGCCGCTTGTTTGAGGGACACAATTACTTCTTTGTGAAATTTATTGATTTCATCAGAAAATTTTTTGTGATACTCCTCAGTAAGGTTACTTGATGCAATGTTTTCATACACATCGCGTAACACGTCAATTTCAATTGGATTGGATTGTGCATAATTCTTTCCAATATGAATTGCTATATCCGTCATTGAGCTTAATTTGTCTCTGTATCTAATTAGGGGTGCAGAAAAAACGGCAACCACTTTACTTCGCCTTTTTATCTTTTCGTTTATTCTCTCGATTATTTTGTCAATGCACGCACCATCCTCTCCTAGGGTGCTACCTCCAAACTTCATTATTGTAACCGGTCCCAACTAATTATCTTGAAAATGGAATAATCTATACCTTATATTAGGCAACCTGTTAGTAGATTTGTCTATTGGTTAATTTATGATTGTCATCTTATCCTTTTAGGAGATCACAAACTATTTGGGATCAAATAATCGGAGATATTGATGAGCAATGGATACAATCAAAATCTTTGTAAATAAGGTTATACATATATTTGAAGTCAATAATTCTAATTCCGTCAAGTTATCAATATTTTCCATTTTAGCCCTCATTTTCATCTCCAGTTTCTTACATCAGAGTTCCTTTTCTTCTCCATCTGACGGTACCACCAGACCACAATATCTATACGACAATGCGAATTTGATAAATAACAAATACAGACCGTTGATTGATGGATATCTCCGTAACTTGGACAGGCAAACCTCCGCAGAAATAGTAATATACACTATTCCAAGTTTTATTGGTCATGGAATAAAGAAAGACGGAGTAGAAATCAATGATATGGACACTCTTGCAAATTATTTGTTTAATGAAGTTACTTTAGATGGAACGAAGGGGATCGGAAAAAAAGGGAAAGATAACGGTGTTCTGATATTATTTTCCTCTGAGCGTGATGCGGCTGGAGGGTCAATGAGAATAGAGGTAGGTAGAGGACTGGAGGGAAACATTACCGATGGGACTGCAGGCGCAATCTTAGACTCTTACCTTGTTCCTGCAAGACAAGAAAATGTACCACAAGAAGATATTCTTTCGATGCTTAGGAATCAACTCGGTGGCGATAACCTGCAATCCCAAAGACTGTTCGAAGAAGGTACAAGACTATTGCAAGAGAGAACAGGTAAGCAAGGATTGTTCGACAGTATTATACAAAATTCTAAAAAGAGCAGCTTTTAATTAATTTTCTTCTTTTTTGATCCTGAAAGCAAATATTGATTGAATTAACGTTCTCAATTATGGTATTAGATACACGAGAAAACTTGTAGCAACTACTGCAGCCACAATTAGAATAGTTATCACTATTCCTTTTTTAGTTGTTTTTTTCTTACCTCTCGGAACGTTGCTATTTTCTGACAAATACTACCAGTAAAATTTCTTACTATATAAGCATATAAACATAAACGAGTCAAGATATTTTTCGGATATCTGATTTTTATTATTGAATATTGAAGACAGAAGCCAAAGAGAAATTCCAATCACTTGTCCAAATTGTCAAAACGCATTCTATTTACAATATCACTATGCAAGACATCAATGCGATAGAAGTTCTAAACTGAAATTCTATGAGAATACGAGAATTTTCTGAAGTCTTATTAGGAACGCATTCGTAACGTCGCTAATGAAAAATACTTCCCAAATCCTGGCAGTTTTGGCGGCTGTCACCATGATAGGTTCAGTAGTTGCTACAACCACAATCTTGCAAGCAGTAACAGCAGTTAATCCTTCACTAACTTTTACTTTCAAAGTAAAAGAATG
>JAHEZK010000079.1 GCA_023251115.1 Nitrosomicrobium frigidum (SeqCode)
CTGAGTGTAGTCGTTTCGGTGTGCAATTAAGAGAATTTGCTAATGAATGTTCTGATTTTTCAGATAAACATCCTATTAATAGGACATTAGATAAATATTCTCTTGAAGCTGCTTTGATGAAAATGAAAATTCATATTTTCGGTGAATCTAAAAATAAAGCTGGCTTTGTACTAGGAGGTGACGATGATTAGTATTATAGTTATTTTCACATTGTTATTGTGTGGAGTTATAGTTTTAAGAGAAGTTTTTAATTTTATCTTAGAAAGGTACTTTTAATATGGAGCGTTATTTTGATGAAGTTGAGGAAGTACTAGATACTCTGTTGAAGCAGAAAGATAGGCCCATTAAGCCTAAGAAACACTTTTCAGCTAGTGGGGCGGGTCAGTGTATGAGGAGACTTATTCTAGGTCGTTTAGGAGCTAAAGCTACTCCTTTGACAGCCAAACAACGAAGAATTTTTTGGTTAGGAGACGTTATTCACGAAGCGCTAATGTCTAGATTAAATGCTACAGGCCGTATCTTGCATACAGAGGAGTATGTCTCTGATTTTGGAGATCCAATAGTAGGTAGAATAGATTTTATCTGGCAAGCCAATGACGGTAAGTCAGTTCTTTACGACTTGAAAACTACTCGTACTGGTGTTTTTTGGTCAAAGATTGCCAGAGCTACCGAAGCCCCAGAAGATAACGTTTTTCAGCTTATTACGTATTTTATCACGAATAAGAAATTTAAAATTGACCGAATAAAACTAATCTACATCAGTAAAGAAGATGGTGCCATGAAGTCTTTTACTGTTGAGATTACCGAGGAGCTTGTAGAGAAGGTAAAGGTATGGTGGAAACAGGTGCATAGTTATCTTGATAAACAAAAGTTGCCTATGGTTCAACCTACCGAGGAATTGCAGAAGAGATATTATTGTGGGTTTTGTTCTTACTCTTCTTTCTACTGTTTTCCTAGCGATACTGTGCCACAAAGTATTTTAGATTCTAACGTTAAAGAACTTGATTGGAGTACTGAGATTGAAAAACAAGTGGAGAAAAAATCCTGATAATTATTTAAAGTATAGATTTCAAAATATTTGGGGCGGACTGCGAAGGAATAAAATGCCGTTGCCAGACAAGGCAGTGTTAATAAAGAGAATGCTAGTTATCTTGAATACACCATGTATCTATTGTACGGAGAAACTAACTATATCTACTATCGGATTAGATCATGTTTTACCAGTGGCACGTAGTGGAACTAATCATGAAAGTAATATTCAGTTCATTTGTCAGAAGTGTAATCGCAGAAAAGGTGTATTTACACATGAAGAATATCAGAGTCTTTTAAAGTTTTTGTCAGTAAAGAAGCGGGAAGAGATGAAGAAGATACTTTTAAAAAGATTAGGTATGAGTAATTTTCGATGGGGGAGGTAATGTTATCCGTATTAGCAGAAATAAAAAGTTCTCGGAATTTGACTAAATTGTATGAAGTAACTTTGATTGCTATCGAATATGCACACAATACTTTTGAATCTGTAGTAAATAGGTATCCTCACATTACGATTATTAGTAATTTGAGTTTTACTATTGATACATCTATCTTTTCGGCAAACCAAGTTAGTAAGCTTGCAGTTAGACTGTCAGATGAATTAGCTAATTCAGATCCTAATTACGAAGTAGATCTTGATGATAACTTTGAAACTATCACAGTGAGTTATAATACAAATGAAGTTGCGATAGAATGGGGTAGGCCATGAATGAAATAGAAAAACGTCTAGAAGATATAGAGAAAAGCCTGCTACATTTTGATTGGGCTTTAGGTATTGCAAAAAATGATTACGAATTTCAAAAAGACTATATCTTTAAGAGAATTCGTCAATTGACAAAAGAAAAGGAGCGATTGAAACAAGATGCCTTACATACCGGAAAGTAGACGACAAGCTATTCAGATGACAAATGATACATTAGATATGTATGAAGTTACTACTTGTGGTGAGTTAAATTTTGCTATTACTATTCTTATTTTAAGTTATTGGAGAGGTAGTGCAAAAAATTATCAGGCGATTAACGATATTGTAGGAAGTTTAGGATGTGCAAAACAAGAATTTTACCGTAAAATAGCGATAGATTATGAAAATAAAAAATGTAATGAAACTGGTGAAATTTATGGGGGAATTAGTGAATCTTGAAGGTAAAGTTTATGGAAAATTGTCTGTTTTAAGTCTAAATTGTGTTGATAGAAGGGCTTATTGGAATTGTAAATGTGATTGTGGAAATTTTACCGTCATAGCTTCATATAAATTACAGTCTAGACATACTAAAAGTTGCGGTTGTTTATATAAAAAACATTTACACTCTATTAATAGAAAACCTACTCCCACATATCGATCTTGGCAAATGATGTGGCAAAGATGTACGAATCCACATGAAATCGGATATAAATATTATGGTGGTAGAGGTATTACGGTTTGTAAAAGATGGGAAGAATTTATTAATTTCTTAGAAGACATGGGAATAAGGCCAGAAGGCAAAACGCTGGATAGGATCGATTCAGATAGAAATTACGGCCCAAATAATTGTAAATGGTCAACACCGAAAGAACAAGCAAATAATAGGAGGATTACTTGAAGGTATATATCGCTGGTACGTTCCAAAATAGAGAGAAATTGCGCCCAATGAAAGATTCAATATGGAAATTGGGCCATCAATGTATGTCAAGTTGGCTGGATGAAGTAGTTAAGCCTTCTTTTCTAACAACAGAAGAATTCCGGAAAAAGCTTGCTTTTAAGGACTGTATTGAGGTTTGTAGTAGTGACCTGCTGATTCTAGATACAGAGAGCGTATCGGGAGGTAAGAATTGCGAATTTGCTTTAGCTCTTAGAGGATACCAAAATCAGCTTCTGTGGACAGTAGGCCAAGCAACTAATATATTTCAGGCTTTGACGGACAGAAATTTTGTAGACTGGGAAGAATGTCTTACCTATTTAGAGTGTCATTATCCTACAACTAAAGGTAGTGATGCAAATAAGATATAGTACTTGACAAATTAAAATATAGTTGTATAATATATAGTATGGGTAAAGAGATGAATTATTCACAATATTTCCAGGTAACACTAGCAATACTAGACTTTTTAGGATCTACAGCCTATTATGTATCAGGTAATGTACAATTAGGTACAGTATTTGGGCTCTATGGACTATCAAGTCTAGCGTTTGCTTTTTTATAAAGGAGTTAGCTATGTGGACTAAATTTGTTAGAATATGTAAGCGTATCAGTAATTTAGAAGATAGTGAGTATTATATGAGACAAGACCTTAGAAATTTAATTAAAAACAATTTTAAATTACAACAACAAGTAGATTGTTTGATTAAATTTTTAGATGTAGTATTAGTTACTACTCCCTCTATCACTAAGTTTGTATCAACCGAGGGGTTAAAATGTGCACCAGAGAAAGGAGAATAAATGAGGAATTTTGATACAGGTGCTACAAGAGATTCCGATGAATCTAAGATAGATTTTGAAGGTTTTTTGTCTCCAAAAGCCTTAAAGCGCTTTGGTGAGTATATGCAGAAGAACCGAATACAAGCAGACGGTAAACTCCGGGCATCAGATAATTGGAAAAAAGGTATACCGCTTGAAGCTTACATGAAAAGTATGTGGCGACATTTCTATAGTGTATGGGAAAAGCATCATGATTTTGATCACAGTGAAGATCAAGAGGAAGATCTTTGCGCCTTATTCTTTAATGTGCAAGGGTATCTTCATGAGATTATGAAGCTTAAAGCACAGTATGATGGGAGGTCATTCTAATGAAACTATTCGGGTATACTATAGAACGTACAAAAGAAGTAGAAGCTGTAAAAGATGATATTTATGGTTTAGTAGGAGAGTCTAATTATCTTAGAGAGAAGATTAAGAATAGAGAACAATATATAGAGAATCTTTTATTCACATGTGACCAGAAAGATCAGGATTCGGAGGATCTGAGAACTATTATTAAACGGTATCAAGAACTTTTACAGGAGGAACGAAGAAACCATGCAGATTTTACTGGCGGTATTAGGACCATTTTGGAAACAGCTGGCGGGGATCTTAACCGGACTGTTTCTCTTATTGAGGATTTCCTTTCTAAAGAAACAAAACGAGAGTTTTAAAGAAGAGAATCGCGCTCTAAAGACTAAAACAGATATTCTAGAAACAAATGATAAAATTAACACTGAAAAAGAGGTAAAGAAAGATGAAGTTAGGAATGTTACCAGTATTAATGACATTAATGATTTGTGGAATGGTTTTAATAAGTAGCTGTACGATAGCTCATAAGAATGTAAGGTTACCTACTCCACAAGAGTATAAAAGACCTACTATTAGGTTTATGGTGGTAACAGATCCTAAGAGTGAAGTTTGTTTAACTCAAGCAGATACTAAGGCTCTTATGGGTTATGTGCTGGATTTAGAGTCAGAAGTCAAGAAGTATCGAGAAACTATTACTATTTTGAATAAGGAGTAGAGAGTATGGCTAATTTTATTACTAAACAAGCTGTTAGAGCAGCCGAACGACACGCTAAAATTCTAAGAGAAGAGTACGAAAATCAGAATATTGATTTTGAAGAGTTAGACGATACGTTTTTTACTCTAATTAGTAGAGATGGAGACACCTTTAAAGCATGTATCGGTAAAATTGGTCCTGGTAAATTTATGTTGTTTTCATTTATAAGTTCGGAGTTATTTTTAAATCGTCATCTTGATCATGTTGCGATCTCATTGCGTAACTTACAAACATATTATGCAAACCTTGGTTATACTTTTCATAAAGGATGATCAGAATGAATGACGCTGAAAATATAAAAGTGTTAAATAATCATATCGATAAACATAGTGATGGATTTCAGACTCTTGTAGGAGAGCTAGATCAATCTGTAAGATAGGAAGAGGCTCGTGTA
>JAHEZK010000080.1 GCA_023251115.1 Nitrosomicrobium frigidum (SeqCode)
TGATATGGGCACGCATCTCTCCGTTCTTCTACTAACGATATATCGTTTCCTTGGAATTAAGACATCATTTGAAATAGTAAAATAAAGTGAATAAAAGTAACGGTACTCTATGGGCAAACATTCGCTACTCTAATATAGTACAAAACCTATTTTCCGTTTTAAGTTGTAATATCAATATCAATCAATAACTCATTATCCAAAAATTATATTATCTCTTTCTATAAAATCGTTACCACAATAGGCACAATAAATTGGTTTTTTTACTGTAGAAATTCCTATTATTTGAAATTTTATTTTACAACGATTACAGGAGAAAGTTCCGGCTCTCATAATCAACTCGAAATACCATATTTTTCATTATGGACGAGGACATTTAGCGGTAGGCGGTCCTTTCTCTTACCTGTCAATTTTTTTATTGGGTAACCAAATCCAATTATTGCAGACACATAGAATTCCTCTGGAATCCCAAAATCCTCCCTGAATTTATCTTCCTCTATTCCGGTAAATATTCCTGAACCTACTCCATAGTTCCAAGCTGCTAACTGCATGCTCTGTAGCACCCTGCCTGCGTCAATCAAATGAAAATGATATTTTGGATTTGTGAGGATTATTATTGCAAAATTACAATTGGCAACCCATTTACCACTAGTGCTGTCTTCTGCCAGCTTCTTTAGATTCCCTTTATTTTCGACTAGTATGAAACGCCAATGTTGAGTGTTAAGGCCAGTTCCTGTTAATCTGGCTGCTTCGAGCACCTTTGATTTTATTTCACTTGGAACTTCATTTACGCTGAATTCTCTAATATCAAGTTTAGTCACTACAGATTCAAAAGCATCCATACATACTCATTCCTTTTTAAGATATTAAAGAATTAGTTCTTTCAGGGACTATCAATCTGACCGAACCATGAAAATTAATCAGTATCCCGTAAATTCTTCGATTTTTATCCGCTCAGACGGAATTCGCAGATTCTGTTCAAGTATTTCTTGCATAGCATCTATCATCGCAGGAGGGCCGCATATATAGAATATTGAATTTTCGAGCTCAGCAGGATCAAGGTATTTTTTCAACATTCCAGCGTCTATTCTTCTTTTTTCACCCTTCCATCCTTGGTCCCCTGTTTGGTCTTCGGTAACTGTATAAACAATTCTTAGATTCCTGTTTATTTTTGTACAATTATCAAAATCGATTTTATATAATATGTTTTGATGATTTTATTTATTGATCAAGCCTAAAATCTTTTTTCCATTTAGAATAACGGATCCATTGATTATTAATGTTTATTTTACTTTGTAATAGTAATATGATCCATGTCGGTCATTACTCCGTTCTCATAAAATGTTGCAGTCAGTTTTGAGCCATTATCTGTCACATCCACATTCAGGAAACCATGATATAGAAGCTGTTTTACTATAAAAGGTGCTTTACCCGCAAAATTGTAGAGGTCTGCCCCTCCAGTTCCTACTGTAAAAAATATTTGTCCTTTTACTTTCTTGTCATATTCATCAATGTGTCTGTCCGTTATTATAGGAGTAAAATGCTTAGTTTGATTGTATGTAAGGGGATATGTCCTCTGATAATTATGATTATGAGCTTGCAGGACAATGTCTACGTCATACTTTTCAAATAATTGATGATAAATGTCCTGCAACTTATCCAAACCAGGATGCGTCGTATTTGAAGAATAGAAAGGTCTGAATGAATTTACAATTATCCAATCAATATTATTATTGTTATGAGCCTTGTTTAGATCCTGCTTTACAAATTCATATTGTTCTGACGTTTCATTGTAGGGAATTAGACTATTCTTTGCTGTTGCCATTGCTAAGAAGTGAACGTTTTGATAATCGAAGGAGTAATAGGGCTTAGTGAGATTGAAATGTTTAATATATTGATAATACTTGGCAAGATTGCGAGGAGATATATCATGCTCACCAATAGAAATTTTAACCTTGCTGTTGTTATATAGCGGAGAAGTGATGTTGAACCAACAATCTGGTTTCTTTTGATAAGACATATCTCCCAATGCTAAAACTAATTCTGGTTTTTTATTCACCATAGCTGTTATAGTTTTTTTAGCTTCGTCACCACAGCCAAAATCTCCAGCCGCAACAAAATTAAAGTCTTGTAACTTTTTTGACTTAAAATGATTATATTCGTCACCATCAGCATAACATATGAAATACAAACTAGAAAATAAAAAGAAAATAAAACAGTAAGCCAGAAGGCAGGAAGCAGCATAATCTTTTGACAATTGTCCTACGATATTATGATAAATCATTTTTCATTAGAGAATTTAACCTCAAATAATGCTGTATTTATTATTTCTTGTTGGGAAGATGCTCCAAAATTAAAACCAGAGTTTCTTACCAGTAAATATCACTAATGAAAAAGAATCAACATGCTGCTGTTAGTTATCCCCAAACTTGAACATATCGCGAAACACAGAAAAAGCCTGTGAAAATGCATTTTGATAGTATTGAGGGATTTTAAAACTTTAGTAAATATCTTAAACACTTCATTATGACAAATCCATACTACTCGTTTGATTACAATTATGCTGACTTCTTGGTTATTGCAACGGCGAAAAATAAGGCAATCCCTGATTTTTTATTTTCTGTGAATATTTGATTTTGAGTAGATTGTTTGATTATTCTGTTCCATGAAAATCATGATGATCAGGAAGTCAAGAGATTAATGATGTCTTGAGCATTTCTTTCCAACTTTTTATAACTAGGTTTTTCCCAGAAATATTTTACCTTGATTTCTTAGAGTAAAGACTATAATTATACTACGGATTATTAGCCTATATTTGGTGCTCAATTTGATATATGGGATGGGAATATTAACTATCATTTTTGTTACTTTATGTCTCTTATCTTTACAATATGGCCTAGTATATTCTACGTCAAGTTTCGCATCAGCCCAGATACAAGCTGTAGGAAATTCTTCGAATCCAACGTCCTTGCATTCTTTTCAAAACTCAACTAAATATGAAGTAGTTAAAGTTTGGGGTTCGAAAGGAACTAACGACGGACAGTTTAAACGTCCACATGATCTAGATTTTAGTAACGACGAAAAATATCTATACTCCGTGGATAGAGATGGCAATCGTATTCAGGCTTTCGATAAGAATGGCAAATTTCTTTTCAAGTGGGGCGAGCTAGGAAATGCTAGTGGACAGATGCATGTTCCTTATGGCATCGACGTGGACAATGCCGGATATGTTTGGTTAGCTGATAGAGCCAATCATCGGATTCAAAAATTCGATTCTCATGGTAACTTTATTTTAAAATTCGGGACTAAAGGAAACGGACCAGGTCAATTTGATAATCCAAGACATGTAGTGGTGGACAAGGAGCTCAAGTATGTTTACGTGGCGGATTCAAAGAACAATCGTATTCAAAAATTCTTTACTAATGGAACTTATGTGACTAGTTTTGGAAATGGAAAACCAGGTTCTAAGCCTGGAGAATTCAATCTTCCAACTACAATTGATATCGATTCTAATGGTGACTTTTACGTTACTGAAAGAGGAAATGAACGAGTTCAAAAAATTGATTCCACCGGAAAGCCCCTGTTAATGTGGGGTTCGTTAGGCAGTGGAAATTCCCAATTTTGTCACATGGAACATCTAGCCTTAGACAAATTTGATAACGTCTATGTGAATGATCCTCAATCGGATCCGGGATGTAGCATGCAACCATCTATAAAGAAATTTGACAAGTTTGGGCACTTTATAACGAAGATCGGGACGTTTGGAAAGGAGCCCGGTCAACTAATTGACCCAGAACATCTCGCTATTGACTCTGATGGTAATATTTACGTTTCTGATAGGGGTAACAATAGAATACAAGTTCTCAAACCAATAGACTAATTATTATATGATTATTACTTGAAATCGGATTTAATGGAGATATTAGTGTATTACAGAAATTGGATACTGCTGATATTAGAAAGTTTAAGAGAAGCGGGGGACAGCTCGGTCAGACTTATTGCTATCCATTTAGCAAAACATGGTCTAGGTGATCAACTACTGAATATTCTGGTTAAGGCAATAGAATCCACATGCAAGGAAGAACGTAATATTGCATGTTCTACATCGTTCAATGGATAATCCAGACGAATTAATGTTTGATGAGCTATGGGTTGATGAAGAATCCCTTGAAATGCATCTTGAACAACTATACATTACCTCGATAGTAGAACAGATGAAATCTATTTTAGCCAAACCAGTAGAACTATGGAGATATTCAGAAATGAGAGGATAAGAGAAGATTCAAAGTAGATCAACATATCTATAAAAAAGTCTCCAGTAATTTCATTATTATCAGAATAGAAGCTTAATACAAGTTAGTAGAACCCCAATACATGCAAGTTTGAATCCCGAGGAATCCTTGTAGATAGATTTAATCATGTGTTCTAAAGGGCAAACTTTTTACTATTAGACCAAAAAAAATATTAATTTCTGCACCTATATTGTTGTGATAAGATTCTCTATACAAAGAAACTAGAAATTCTAAATACGACCCATCTAAAATTTCAGGTTAGTCCCTTCCGGCCCACATGAACGCATCATGAAATTTTTCTAGAATGGTGCAAATTATTTGTACCTACTGAAGATATACTATTTAGATAGATTGTATATACACTTCAAATAGATATTTCCGATTGTACATTCATCAAGCATAAGCACAACAATAATGGAAAATCGTTTAGAAATTTACACAACTCCGCTGAATTTCTGGCCTTTCTCAAGAAGCAAACCTGGTGTCTTGGATGCTGCAAGCCTTACCCGTGCGTTCAATCCTGACTTGATTCAATCCATTTATCATATCATATCATTCTCAAAACATATAGGCAAGCCATTCATTGTAGTATTGAGAGGTAGCATTTAGATTGTCACTGGATTTTAAGAA
>JAHEZK010000081.1 GCA_023251115.1 Nitrosomicrobium frigidum (SeqCode)
AGGATCAAAACTAAAACAGGTGATATCACCGTAACTGCCAATTTTTCTTCCATCAATGATTGTGCCAAATGCATGGGTTGCATCTTCTACTACTCTCAAGCCATATTTTTTGGCTAACCTATACACACCTTTCTGATCGCACGGAATTCCTGCGAAGTGAAGTGGAATAATTGCTTTCGTCTTTTTGGTAATCAAAGTTTCAGCTTTTTCACAATCTATGCCCAAGTTATCATCGCGTATATCACACATAACAACTTCAGCTCCTGTCATCTGAATTGCTGCCTGATCTGCCACAAAGTTAAATGATGTAGTGATGACCTCATCTCCAGATCCTACCCCTGCTACAAGAAGAGCAGCATGCAACGCAGATGTCCCAGTGTTAGTAGCCACTGCATACCTGTCCTTCAAACCCAAAAAATCTGAAATTCGCTCTTCAAATTCCTTGGTTGCTTTACCCATGCCAAGCCAACCTATCTCTAAAGCATCGATAACATGTTTTTTGGTTTGTTCATCTGTGATGGCAGGAACAAACACTGGTATTTTTTCCATGGCTGGGCTTCATTATTTTATACATTTAAGGTATCCGCCAGGACATTCAGTAATAAGTAATTTATTTTCAATTTCCTTATCGACTTCAAAACGATCGTTGGTTTTAAGAAATTCCAAAACTGCTATTTTTGGATTATTACCTTTGCCCCATGAGCGATTCTTAAAAGCAGATTCTGGCAAATCCTCATCCGCTGTATCAAATATCACCATATAACAATTCTTTTTTACCAAAGGTGAATACAGCTGCATTTCCTTTAATACATGTTCATGACTATGATTAGAATCTAGGAATACTAACACGCGACTTTTGCTTTTAGCAAATTTGTAGACCTTTTCTATCACACCGGAATCAATTGAAGAACCCTGAATCATAGTAATTCTCTTGTACATAGGGTGACGTTCAATTTCTATTCTATTATGTTCACGTATATCAATATCGATTCCCAAAACCTCACCTTTTCCAATCAATTCCAAAATAGACGCAGAGAGTATAATTGATCCTCCATGGGCAATTCCAGTTTCAATAATCAAATCTGGTCGTACTTTCCAAATAATCTCTTGTATTGCAATCATATCCTGAGGATATTGAATAATTGGGCGTCCCAACCACGTAAAGTGATATGAATATTCGTACTTAGAAGTAGTAATAAACCATTTACGAGTTAATTCTCTAAGAGATTTATCTTTGTTCATCAATTTTATGTACTTTTTATTTCTTTTTTTAAATTCACTATTTTTCGTCATTAATAATTCTCTAGATTATCATTCCGTATTCTTCTATACTTAGACATTTCGTAACCTCTGTTAAACAATCATCTATAAAAAAGCATAAGTAACAATAGTATGGATTTTTTATGTTGCAAAATAGAAAATTGGGTAGAACAAATCTTTCTGTATCAGAAATAGGTTTAGGGTGTTGGCCACTTGGTGGTCTCACTACAATAAATGGAATCTCAATAACTTATGGGGACCTAGATGAGGCAACTGCATCGAATATAATAAAGACTGCATTAGAATTGGGAGTAAATACATTTGATACAGCTGATTCCTACTCTTTAGGAAATAGTGAAAAACGACTCGGAAAGGCCCTAAAAGAACATCGAGCAGACGTACATATATTTACAAAAGCAGCGGGGGTTCCTTCCTATAATGAACCCATGCCAATGGGAATAGATCTTTCGTATCACCATTTGATGGCTGCACTGGACAGAAGTCTTAAACGATTGGAGACAAGTTATGTTGATTTGTTTCAGGCACATAAAGCTCCTCAATCAGAAAAAGATTTTCTTAGTCTAGAAAAAACATTCAAGGAGATCAAGGCTGAAGGAAAGGCGTTCTACTGTGGTGTATCAATCGGATTAGAATACGAAAAGGGTATTGAATTAATAAAAAGAGGAATGGTAGACACTATACAACTTTACTTTTCCTTGCTAGATTTTAGACCTGTTGAAAAATTACTTCCACTTGCAAAGAAAAATGGAGTTGGGATAATAATAGCAGAACCGCTTGCCCAGGGATTTCTAACTGGTAAATACAAACAAGGTCATTCATTTTCGAAAACTGACATAAGAAGTGGTTATGACACAATTACACTAAGAACAAAAATAGAAAGAAGTCAACACTTTCAATTCCTAGCAAATGAGTCAAGGACATTAAACGTGGCAGCCTTAGCTTATGTCCTTAATAGAGATGAGGTTTCTACATGTATTCCTGGGGCTAAATCAGTTGAACAACTACGATCTAACATTGGCGCTTCAGAAGCTAGTCTTACTAATGATGAACTTGAAAAAATTGCTGAAATTCAACAAAAATGGTTACAATCATGATGTATCGATAATCTCTTTACAAGTAGTAATTATTTGAACATCTGAAACATTTTTCTTTTCAAGCAGTTATCCATCTTTATATGAATCACTCTGTTGGAATTTTTGTATTTTTAATAATTCATCTGTCAGACCTTGACCCATACTATATTCATATGGTGAAGAGTGACTACCATGTCCTCCTTCTCCAGGTGGAAAAACATATCCAAGTTTTTCTCTACATTCCTTCTCTACTTCATCTCTTAATTTAACAAGCTCCTCAGCTGACAGTGAAGATGTCCTAACATAAGACTTCCACTCTTTTTTTCCATACGTGCTATGAGATACTTGTTCCTTCGCATAATCGATTTCACCAAATTCTAAATCATACTTTTCTCTATGATCGTATTCCGGCGCACCTGGGTATGGTGTATTAATTGAAATAGTAAAATAATCAGGTTTAGCGTCCAATATCCATTTCTTTGTAAGCATAACGTCCTCATAAGTTTCTCCCGGTAAACCTACAATACAGAATGCTTTTGCTTTGATACCGTATTTGTGACATAGCTCTACAAATTTTTTGTTTATTTCATATGTAGTTGCTTTTTGTATTGTTTGCAAAACCTTGTCACTACCAGATTCGACTCCGGTAGAAAGCTCATATGCTCCACCTTCCGCCATTGCCTTTGCCGATTCATCATCAAATAAGTTTGTCTTAATGTATGCTCTGAACCGGTACTTTCTGTTCTTGAATTCCTCCATCAATTCAAGAGTGCGTTTTTTCATTATGTTTATTTCATCATCATATACCATAAAACTCTCAAATCCATACTTGTCGTGTAACATGTCTAATTCTTGCATGACATTAGAAACGCTTCTTAAACGCATTTTTCTATATTCTTGGATATCTCTTCCACAACAAAACACACAGCCATAAGGACAACCAAGCTGTGTCATTACGTTCGTTGATCGTATGCCACCAATATAATACTCGTAACTGTCCATATCGATTAGATCTCGTGCTGGCCAAGGCGCATCATCAAAATTCTCAAACATAGGTGCAAAGATTAATTTTTGATTTGATTCATCTTCTATTGCTATTTTAGCGCCTGTCCAACCGTCACCCTGAACAATTTTATCAAAATTATAAGGCATACATGTTTGTGGGCCAACAGTAGCATGTGGACCTCCTAAGATTACTTTATTTTTGGGACTCACTTGTTTGATTAAATCAAGTATCTGTACAGCTTGTCCAAAATCTGGACTTGTCGCAGTAATGCCAAAAGCATCATATCCTTTTGTAGCAACATTCATCACATCTTTCTCATAATCCTTTTTACCAGTCAAGTCGAGCACTTCTACCTCATAACCTTGTTGTTGTAGCATACTTGCTACGTATAATATGCCAAGTGGAACAATTGCTTTATCAGATAACAAATACGGTGATGGCGGAGTGATTAATACTATTTTTTTCAATTCTTATCTAACTACCATGTTACCATCTAATAACATTTGTTCGTTATAAAATTCAATCTGAAGCTATTAGAAAAGACAGCATTCAGCTCCTTTCGTGAATATAAGAAGATGCTAAAGTCATTTCTTATCAATTCCCTTTTCTAGAGGTGGGTACGACAAATCTTTTTTTGAAATTATTGTTGGTTTTAATGGCCATGAAATTTCAAAAGCTGTATCATCCCAACGTATCCCCCGAGCGTATTCTGGCATGTATACCTGAGACATTTGATAAAATACTTCAGTGCTATCTTCCAATGTCTGAAAGCCCAGTGCAAATCCTTCAGGGACATAAAGCATTCTGTAGTCCTCTGCACCTTGCTCAAATCCAACCCATTTCCTGAAAGTTTCTGATTTTGGTCGCAAATCTATCAGCACTTCAAACATCTTTCCCCTGGTACACCTAACTAATTTGGTCTCCTCATAAGGTGCTATTTGATAATGCATTCCACGCAATGTTCCTTTCTTTTTATTAAAAGAGATGTTGCATTGAACCAATTTTGGATTCAAGCCGTGTTCTTCAAATATTTTCTGATCCCACGTACGTGCAAAAAAACCTCTTTCGTCTTCCAGTTTTTCTGGTTCAATAATGAATACACCCTTAAGTTTTGTTTCAGTAAAAATCATGAATAGATTTTCACCTCAGGAATGAGAACTACAAATTTTCCTCCCCAATTACGAACGTAGCTCATTTGTGTCATGACTTCATCCTTCAAATTCCATGGCAAAATCAAAAGATAATCTGGTTTTGTTTCGTGTATCTTGTCTGGAGACTTGACAGGAATATGTGTACCAGGAAGGTATAATCCTTGTTTGTGAGGATTGATGTCTACGGTATAATCAACAAAATCAGAACCTATGCCGCAATAATTCAATAATGTATTACCTTTTGCGGGCGCACCATAACAAACTATCTTTTTATTTGCATTCTTTGCATCAATAAGAAAATTCAATATGTTTTGTTTAACTATGTTAACCCGTTCTTGAAAATTTGTGTATGTGGCTATATCTGTTAAACCAAATTGCTTTTCTTTTTCTATCAAATTATG
>JAHEZK010000039.1 GCA_023251115.1 Nitrosomicrobium frigidum (SeqCode)
CCAGTTCACTCTAACAAAATTGAGAGAAGGAGACTATAGATCATTATTGGCAGAGGCTGCGGGAGATAACGATCAAATAAAGAATTCACCGTTTACTATAATTCTAACATCCATTGCATGGAGAAACGCTTGGAAATATCAGGCCCGTTCGTATAGACATTGGTTTTGGGATTCTGGTGTGATTGCTGCGAATTTGATTGCAACTGCAATGTCGTTCGGATTGGATACTAAATTGATACTTGGGTTTGTTGACAAAGTTGTAAATGACATGTTATGTCTTGATGAAGGAAAAGAAGCATCGGTGGTTTTAGCACCAATTGGAATTGGATGTTCACAAGAAAAGCCCAAGAAAATGGAATATCCGTCTAGATTTGTTCCTGATATTGTTCCACTTTCAGAGAACAAAGAAATGGAATATCCCCAGATCTGGGAATTACATAATGCATCATCGTTGAATTCAAGCGAAGAGGTACATAAGTGGGTAGATTCGGTACCAATGATTGAATTTCAGGAACCAGAAAAAGCTGGTATCATGGAATCAAAGCAAATAGATCCTAAACACATAATTTCACAATCGCTATCCAATGTCATACTTTTAAGGGGATCTACTAGAAAATTCTCGAGGCAGCCAATTGCATTTGAACAGCTCTCAAATATTCTTTATAGCTTAACTAGGCATATTGATTCAGACTTTGTTGACAAAAAATCTATGATAGATATTTACTTCATTGCAAATGAAGTAGCTAATTTGCAGAAAGGAGCATATTTTTTTAATCGAAAAGATAATTCAATTAATCTCTTAAATTCAAAAGTTCACAGAAATACATCAGGATATCTTTGTCTAGAACAACCTCTGTTTAGTGATGCCAGTGCTGTTTTTTACATGATGACCAATCTAAAATTAATACTGGAAACGCTAGGAAATAGAGGCTACAGGCAATGCCAATTTGAATCTGGAATCATAGCAGGGAGAATCTACCTGTCTGCGTATAGTCAAGGAATTAGTGCTTCAGGATCAACTTTTTATGACGACGCTGTGACACAATTTTTGTCTCCACATGCAAAAGATAAGGTGACTATGATTGCCGTTGGTATTGGTATTTCAGATTATAAATCAAAACCTGGAAAAATACTTGCAGGCAAGTTCTCAAGAGAAGATCTTTTATCGTGATTCAAATTTTCGAAGATTCTAAGAGTCGAAAATTTATCGATATTGATACTTTTTTAGTAAATCCAAAGATTATGATGATTCAAGATATTCATTACAGGTTCTTGAGTCACTCTTCGAGTTTGTACATAAGACTGAGGTCTATGTCAGCATAAGTCTTCTTACCCACTTTGAAAGGATCATCCATACCCTTTATCAATAGTATCGAGCTAATTAGTATCAGGGGAAATAATATCCTTCATAACAATACCATCTACAAAACGGTCAATCTTCATGAATAGTAACGTAACAATTGCAGCACCAACGGCTAGTTGGGCCACGCCAAATCCCGCAGGTATGAATGTCGTTTCCTTTATCGTTTTGATGCGATTTGATATTCTATCAATATTGGAAGATCATTTCTCAATCTTACTATGAATTGTTGCGCGGTACCTTTGTATCAGTGATACAATATCTTCATCAATCTCATCCATTGCCAAATTAATATCCTTCCGCTTGCAGACGTTACTCTTAAAATTATAATTTATCGTTGAAAGTAATCATCTTATTAGATCACAAATTGTTATCATGTTTGTAAATTTGTTAAAATCATCATTTAGCGATTTACTTGATTTACTTGTCTACTTTTGGTAAAACCATTGTGTGAGGTGAGTAGAAATATAACAATGCAGTTCGAAGAATATATTCAGTACAAGAAATGAATCCAAGATGCGAGTGGGCAAAAGAATCTATCGAGATTAATTATCATGATAAAGAATGGGGAGTACCCTTACACAATGATAGGAAGCTATTTGAATTTCTGGTACTTGAGGGAATGCAAGCAGGGCTTAGTTGGCGTATTATTCTCCGTAAGCGTGAAGAATTTCGAAAGGCATTTGATAATTTCAGAGTTCAGAGAATAGCTAACTACGACAAGATGAAAATTGAGCAACTCTGTTCCAACTCATCCATAATTAGAAATAAGAAAAAGATTGAGGCAACAATTATCAATGCTAATGCATTCCGTGAAATCCAAAAAGAGTTTGGCAGTTTTGATACCTATATATGGAATTTTGTAAGATACAAACCTATACAAAATTCTTGGAAAAGCTATAAAGAAGTTCCTTCCATGACACAAGAATCTGATCTCATTTGTAAAGACCTTAGAAAACGAGGATTCAAGTTTGTAGGTTCAAAGATATGTTATTCAATGATGCAAGCTATCGGCATGGTTAATGATCATACTATAGATTGTTTTAGATACAGGGAATTGAGTAACTAAGGTAGATATAATGAGCGTTTTCAATACCATTTAGTTGAAAAACATACTTTCTATCCAAAATACAGAGATAGAGACCTTGGGCAATTTGAGGGAATTATTTGAATCTGACGGATTTGAGATTGAAACTAAACATGTAAAAAAAGACAGTATTCCTCAAGAAGTTGATAAATATGCAGCAATTGTCATTTTGGGAGGATACATGTCAGTTTACCAAAATCTACCTTATCTGGAGGAGCAACAAAAATTGATAAGAAATGCAAATCATCATAAAGTACCATTACTAGGTATTTGTCTAGGCTCACAATTAATTGC
This sequence comes from Nitrosomicrobium frigidum (SeqCode), assembly GCA_023251115.1. GTDB lineage: Archaea > Thermoproteota > Nitrososphaeria > Nitrososphaerales > Nitrososphaeraceae > TA-21. The sequence continues at coordinate 2,742 of JAHEZK010000039.1, forward strand.
TCAAGCGTTAGGAGGTAGGGTGTACAAGGGACAGCGAAAAGAGATTGGATGGTTCGAAGTAAAAGTAAATTATGAAGGAAGGAATGATATCTTTAAAGGAATAGTTAATGAGAGAATAAAAGTATTCCAGTGGCATGGAGATACTTATGAACTTCCGAAATCAGCAATACTTTTGGCCTCCTCCAATTTGTATCCACAAGCTTTTAAAGTTGGTAACTCTATCGGAATTTTGTTCCATTTGGAAGTCACTCCCGAAATGATCAGCAATTGGACACAGAATTATGGACCTGAGATGACTGAAGTTGGTGTAAGTACAGATTCCATTTTAAATAATAAAAAAGATGAATTCGATAATTTGGCAGATAATTGTAAAGTTGTATATTCAAATTTCTCCAAGATGATTTCAAAAGGGAACCGAAAAATTAGTTGATGAATTCAACTTTTGGAAGTATTGATCTAAAAACTACAATAATTCCTGATGCTGGATTGAATTGAAAGTACTAGCTTTTGAGCATTTTATGAAACTGAGATTGTAGATTCAAGTAACATAAACAAAAAATGCAATATAAATGGCAATTAATTGTAATTTATTGTAAATAGCATCCTAATTTTTGCATTTCAGTGCTTGAATGTAATCGAGTAACAAGTTTTTTATATTTAATTGTATTCATATTTGGCGGGTGTCGTTGGTTGCTATTTGATAAAAGTAATATCACAAAAACTGAGGCACAGCATCATTTAACCCCAGCAAAACGATTACCTTGGTGGTATGAACATTACAAGAGAATAAGACTACTTCCATGGTGGACTCGATATAATATCGGTCTTACCAAAGAAGCATCTCATAAGGACAAAATACTAGAATTAGTAGCAAAAATGGATTTTGATATGAAGGCTACATCTAGAATTATAAGACATGCAGTTTCTGAATTTTCTAAAAATGGTTTAGGATCAGATTATCCCGGTTATCACACAATCAACCATAATCTTGAAGTTGCATATATTTCATTGATGTCTGCAATAAATCAAAAGTCAGAAAATAAATTCCATCTAAAGGATATTAAAAATCTTTTTGTGGCTGCATTATTTCACGATTTCGATCCGAGAAAAGAATTTGAGAAACCCAATGAGGATAATATTGAACTCTTTATTAGAAACGATAAAAAATTAGCTAAACTTATTCAGGCTTTCGAAATAGATCTGAACATAGTGATTGCCCTAATACACAGAACTACGTATCCATTTTCTGGGGCGCAAAAAGAACATGCACTAAAAAGAATGAATGAATTATTTAACATGGCGGGCATAGATCAGGATGATATAGATACCAGGGAACATTATGAGAAGCTTGGACTATTCTTGTCTATTTGTGATCGCATTGCCGGATATTGTTTGGGTGATTTTAATTATGCCAAGGAACTAGCAAGACGCAACGCCCGTGGTATTGGATGGCATTCTCAGGTGATCAACGAAAAGTCTGTAGAGTACTTTGCTGGGCTTAAACAAAGGGATGACAAAGATACCTTTGAAAAGGTAATACAGAGTTTACCCGTTGGATACAAGAAGAATTTTTTTGATAATGTTGAAGGTTTTAGGGAGGCATGGGAAAGAGAACTCGAGATTAAAGCATCATTGCGTAAGAATGAAATTAGTTTTGTAACAGTTGTTGAAAATACTATCAGTGAAAGGGATAAGATAAGTACGGATTTATGTGACACCGTTATGAAGATACGTCATGAATATTGTTCTCCTATGAATTTTCACGATAGAGAATTTCGTAAGTCAATTTGCGATCGAAGTACGATTCTCATAACTCTAAGAATCAACAGCGACGCCGGAGAGATTGTTGGGTATGTAAAAGGAGGACCTTTGGAAAATCACAAGCCTAGGCATGGCGGATATGATGAAAGTTTAGGTAAAATGAGTACCATCCATATGGAGTCTCTCAGACATGGAACCTTGGATCAAAATTCAGGTAAAAAGAATTCAGTGTTTATGGAATGGATTGCAATTAAAACTGGATATCTTGGAGAAAAAGGAGGCCACATTCTCAGATCTGAATTTCTTAAAGAGGTAAGAAGACGTGGTTACAAATACGTCACAAGCTACTATCAAAGAGAACTTATTATCAATAGAAAGAATAAAGGAGAACCAATTGAGATAGTTCAACAGTATGATGCTGCTATGATTGATTATTATAGAATAGATCTATCTCAATTTGTTGAATCAATTTCAGTACAATAAATCGACAGAATAATTAGGTGATAATAATAGTTTCCAGAGCAAAGTATCTTCTGTTACCATAATCCTTAATTGTCGTTTGATAATTTATGATAGAAAATGAACTGCAGGGCTCGTGTATAGCTTACTTGCTAAATGTCGGAATCAGGAGTGAATTCCAAGAGGTAATAAGATTTCGATGGTATGATTCCATTGATGCCAATGCTTGAGTATACATTTTTATGTTCTCTTTTGAAATATCAATTGAATTCAAAGCAATTTGATTCCATATTTCACATGCCCTTACAAAATTTTCTGCAAATATATTTACTTGGTTTTTAATTTGCTCGGCATATATGGCTGACCTGTTATCAAAGTTGTTCCAATTATTCTCAAGAAAAGTACTTTGAAGATTGGATACATTCTGAATTACGTTTTTTGTAGCTTCAAAGTATTCAACTTGGAGATTTGAAAGCGATTGAGCATATTGGGGTTGAACTTTTGCGATCTCATTTGTGAGATCAATTACACGATTTTGAATAGTCTCAATTACATCCTGAAGATAAGAAGCATTGTAGATGGTTTTTGACGCATTTGTTAGAGGTCTGGTTTCTCAATTTGTTCTTAACCATTTTTGACCGTGTGATGGTATCCAATGGTGGTTTATAAACATTTAATATTACTTTGTACTAGATACGTTCGATTAGAGTTCATCGATTAATGGACATCCAATTTAATAACCTTCATGTCATTAGATATACGTGTCTTTTCCAAGCGATATTTTTTCAAGAATGTTTACCGACAAGAATACACAGTTACTATACCCCAAAGAGGATGTTCCGACTCATGATATAGAGGACATCGTACAGACGAACATTTTCAATGTTATGCTGAATAGAAGATCACAAAGAAAATTTGAGAATAAAGATGTGGAAGAATGGAAGCTTGAAATGATTTTTGCAGCGGCTGATACTGCACCTACTGCAGGAGGTTTCCAAGGTTTCGAAATATATCACATAAAAAATGAAGAAATTAAGAGAAGGCTGGTCGAGGCGGCTAACAATCAACCATATGTGCATGCGCCAGTTGTACTTGTATTTTGTATAAATCCCAAGAGAATAAAATTAAATTTTCCACCAGACACGATCAGAAAATTCTCTCAACAAGATGCCACTCTTGCAGCGGCATACTCCCAACTTGCTGCGCATGCTTTGGGATTGAGCTCCATATGGATAGGCATGTTTGATGAAATTAAAATAAAGGAAATACTAGGTATAGACCTCTCGCCGTCCTCTATTCTTTGCCTAGGATATCCAGTAAAGATGCTGGTGCCAAAGCCAAAGAGGAATCTCAAGGACCTGATTCATGAAATTTAATTTTATCGGAAATCCCAAGAATTACAAGTCTATCTTATTAAGCGCTTCAATAGTAATAGTAGTTAGGATTCGCACACATAGCGTTTCTCTGTTTCCAATGTGCCCCATTAAATAAATTAAACGTAAGAAGATTTTAAAAAAATGTATTGAAGAAAAACTACGGACCATTATTGTTAGTTTGTTGTATCTCTTTACGAAATCTGGTGAGGAACTCTTGTATTCTTTTTAATTGTAGATTAATGGAAATTATAAAACTTTCAAGATCGTTATCATTTTGCGGTTTACCATCTACGAGAACCAGCTCACTCAGGTTCAAGAAAGCCTCAATGTATGACAAAAAGTCCAATCTGAGGGTATTATCGGTTAATTTGTCTCCTACCTGTCTAATAGCATCTTCTATATCACGAATTCTGAATTTGGCAATAGGCATAAAATTCTGCTTAATAAAATAGTGCAGCTGTTCGCTTGTCGTATCTCCCGAGATATAATCGGTCAAATAATCTTTCAACTCTTGTTCTTTTTTCTCTATATATTTCAGGTGCTCAATGATTCTTTTACATTCAAACTCCTTTTTTGCTATTTCATCTAATCTTCTTTGTTCCAATAATGAATCCATCCTAGATGTCATGGAAGAAATTTTTGATAGAAGTTCCTCGGCCAATTTCGCAGTTTGGGATTGAACTCTATACACTACGATTGCAATTACAATTCCAATGCCTAGTTCAATAATTGTCGCCACCCAGTTGGGTATATCAAAAGCCAATCAGATTAAAGAACTCTACTTTAGAATTTATATTTTATAATATTCACTTTATTATCCCTACGAATTTACTATTTTTGAGCAATAAAATACCTCTTTCGGAAGTCTTGTTCCATCAATCATCTATATAGAAACGATACTAATTTTTACAAAATTTTTATGATATTTTCGATTATGATGTAAGTTATTAAATGACATACACATAGAAATTATGATGCGAAAAATTTATCTTTACTTTATTTTATTTGGAGTAATATTTGCAGGAGTATTAATTTTTTTCATAAAACAAGAATCAAAGGTTCCATACGCGTTAGAAGTTGATGCTACGAAGGACACTACTGATATCGCTGGAACTTACTACAGAATAAGAGTCATTAATGTTGGAATCAATTCACTCTCGAATATTAGTGTGTATTTGGGGAAAAATGATATTCAGAATCTAGATACGCTTGTACCAGGTCAATCTTTTTTCTTTTATCCAAAACCCGAAACAAACTTGGAAAAGATAAGCATAACCGCCAAAGAGGGCATTAACGTGACTGCGGACTATCGTACTCCGCTAAAAGGAATTGGTTTACCGGGTAGCGGTAGGTAATAACCATGATGGTTTAAGAATTCATGTGCGATGTCCTGAGAAAATAGTAAAATAGAGAGTGCAATAATCAAAACCATGTGGTTTTCGACTCTACCCTGGGGTTGCATACCAGAATTATCTCCAAATTGTATGGATATGACAAATTCTTCGAGTACGTATTTGGGAATTGTTGTCGGGGCATTAATTGGTGCAATTGTTAGTTGGTGGATTTTCAATAGGCAAAAAAAGACTTCAGATAAGCAGGATTATACACTGAATCGCATCGAACAATTAGAAAGCTACAACGAGAAACTGTTGGAAAAAATTAAAGATCTTGAAGAACATAACGAGAAACTGTTGGAAAAAATCTTGGACATGAATAAAAAAATTGATTCTCTACTTGGGAATTAATAGCTCCTGATGATTTATTATTAATAGCAATCAACAGATAGTTTTCATAGTAACCGCGGACTGCATTATTTCTAATAAAATTTAGTCGCAGTGATCAAAGTTAATTAAATTTGAGACAAAATCTCATTTAGATTCGGGTTTCGTCTTGTCCTCTACCAAATTGTGTTTTGATAAGAACTTGTAGGCTGCGAATACGATTAGGGCGATTATGACAAAATCTATTATATTTGCAACTAGATCACCATATTTGAACTGAGAAGTGGCTCCAGAAACACTTGTAATATTTGCTGACATCTTTTCAAGATCTCCTGCTGGGAGGAACAGGCCAACTGTAGGATTGACGATGTCACTTACAAGTGATGTTACTAGTTTGGACGCAGCTGCACCTATTACGAACGCTATGGCTAATCCAATAATTCCAAATGTTTTCAGAAAACCAAAAAACTCTTGTGTAAATGATTTTGAATTGTTGATACTCATGGATTTTCCAATCTAACTATGATATCTATATAAGTAAAAAAGAAAAAAAATTAGGAAATTCCCAAATTAGGGAATGACGCTAAGGCGATGTTTAATTCACCCTGAATTTTCCTAATCTTGTTTGCATATTCATTCATCTTGGTATCATCGTTTTGTACTTTTGCTATTCGATACCCTTTCCAAGCTTTTCTCAAAGCTCCCCAACTTTGTCCTACAGTAAAACTCTGTCCACTTACGCTTGTATGAACCTGTCCTACTGATTGGCTTGTTGTCATGTCGTTTTCTTGAATTGAGGCTAATGCCATGCAATAAAGAGAATAGAAATATACTTACAACAAATAGTCAGTTTTTTGAAATCATCTAGTAAAAAAAATTAGAACATTAGTTAATCTCAAGCATGTCCCAAAAACAGTAGAATTATCAATCATGATAATAATAATTACATCGTATATTTGATAACTAATGGTCGTAAATTATGTTTTTTATCTAAATTACATATTTTCACTAAATTTTTTAGGATTTCTTTACTATTTCATTAAACCTTTAAATGACCTCGTAGGGATTATTTGCAGTTGCGTGAGAATAGCAATAAAATCCCAGACAAAAATAATTTTAGTAACAAACGTGCTTGTGTGTTATGTGGTAGAATAATTGAAAACAAAAAAGCTATAGAGGAAACAATAGACGGAGATAGATACCTATTTGATTCCCACAATTGCATCACCATTTTTAAGAAATTAGCGAATCTATATGGACATGAGTTTAAGTCAATTAGTATCGAAGAACAATATATTTACAATCCTAATTGGGAGATTATTGTTCCGAAGGAAGATGAATTTGATATAAAAAATGACATAGAAATCGATGAAAATGAAACATTTCAAGTTATTAGAGATCCTTTTCAAGTGCAAGATCTGGTTTTCAAGTTAGCAGGGTCATCAAAAAACGAAATTCTAGGAATTTTTTCTACATCTAATGCATTCCATAGACAAGAAAGTATGGACATGGTTCCTAAATTACAGCAACTGAAAGAAAAAAATTATAAATTAAGAATAAGAATTCTTACTCCATTTGATGATCACATAGCCTTAATTTCGCAAAAATTAAGAAATGAATTAGGAATCGAAATTATGAATCTTGAAGAATCTTCAAGGATCAGGGCTTCAATCTTGTTAGTTGATAGAAAATTTGTAACTTACACCGAATTAAAAGACGACACGAAAAAAACTTCTTATGAAGCAATTGGCATGTCTTTTTTTTCCACTATCAAATCAACTGTTATATCTTATGTTACTATATTTGAAATCATGTGGAGACAGCAAGAACTATATCAACAAATATCTAAAGTAGAACAGCAAATAGAAACATATGAGCAAGTCAATAAACGGTTAAACGAAACAATAGGTAATTTAAAACAGCAATTAAAATTTTAATTGCGAATAATGTTGCGCATATTGCGTCAGTGAAACCTATTAGAAAAATTCAGGCCGATTGAGATCCTTCAATATATTTCCAAAATTCAATTTTCTCGCCACAACCATCGCATACATATATTTCACATAGAGTTGGCTTAGTTGAGTTGGGTGTAACTTGAATTGTATCTTCCAGATAAAAAGAATCAGAAGAGCATTTTCTACACCAGTGACTGGAGGGTAATCCGGATGATTTTGTCTTCCTTTCTTCATAAAGACTGATAGAATTTGAAATAATCATCCCATTTGATTCAAGATCGATAAAACCAGAGACAAATACGGTATTGATAGTTACTAGAATAGGAAGTAAAAACACGATATTTTGCTCGTCACGCATAATTGTCATTGCAAGATATAGAACTAATATCATTAATAAGAATATCCATAGAAACATATCTCATTTACGCTGAAAAATCCGAAATAATATATAATTGATGAACAATTACGGCTCCGAGTATGGCAGTTACCAAATTACAATATTAGGGATAATTCAACTCCCATTTTTTCCAATAGATGGCAATGTTTTAAAATATATCCAATTAGCGCTTTTTAATCAGTCTTAAACCTGACTAGTGAAATACCTAAGTACTTGGGTGACGTATAACATATTGGTGTGCCTTGTTAGTAAAGGTAGACAAGATAATAGAAGGAAACAAAATCAAAGTTATTGAACTTGATATCGATAATTATGGCTCAGTTATACCTCTCAGAGAACTAGAATTAAAGCTGCCTAAAGATGATTCGATAATCAAAGCTCTTTCATCCACTGAATATGCGGCAATTTTTACTCAAGCGGATATTGACGGAGTTGGTGAAACTATTATTTTAGCCAATAGCGTTTCGCTCGATGAATTAAATGAAGAAAAAAAGAAGGCTATTGACACAATGAACAAAAAATAATATGATTTTTATATTTAGTACAGCGATTTTTTCATATATTTCATCGCAAAATGCCAGGAAAAAGGATGTTAATTCTTCCAGTTGGTGTCTCAATTTACTTTAGAAGAAACGCTTTTGTTGTGCAGTTGTTAACTATAATTTTGTGAAAACTCTGGATTTCCTCAAAAGGGATGAGCTCGAAAAATTTCTAGTTCAAAGTGGAATAAGGATTGATGATTATATCAATACTGCAATGGATATGTCCACTGAAGTCCATAGTGAAATAAAAAGGGAAGACAATCAATCTCCATTTCTTGAAACACACATCTGGCCCGTTACGAGAGACGTAGTTAAGCACTATCTCACGGTTAATCGTAATATAACTAGTGTAGAAATAGTATCCACGATATTACATGATGTAATGGAAGATAATGACAGAATACTCGATTTGTACAAGACCAAGGAGTACGGTTTTGATGCATATCTCAAATATAGATTTGGCATCAGAGTCTACGAGATCTGTTTGGACCTAAAGATAAAACCACTTGAAAACTTCCCTGGAGATAATGATCAGCAAAGACAACTAGCCAGATTCCATAATTACTGCAAAGGATTAAGCTCTGCTGACTATGATATGAAAGTCATAAAACTGGTTGATAGAGCGAATAATATGAAATTCATTAGTAATATGTCAAAGGTAGAGGGAAAACTAGTAAGCAATAAGATTAAAAGATATCTACGTGAGGCTGAGGATTTTTACCTCTCCTTTGCATTACTGGAACCTTCTACGAAGGATCTATATCTAAAACTTAGAGAATCGTATGAAAATCTCAAATCATTGAATATACCTTAGTATGTTTTGAGTGTCATTTGTCTTCAGGATAGGATAGGATATGATGGAAATAGTCAAAACAAAAAGGTAATAGACCTTACACTCCACAGATATTCTATGATCTATATTTTTTATTTTGTACTTATTTAGTTTGGAATTGTATTGTTAGATGTTGTAGAAGTCATATTAATTTCCGTTTCTGGTAATCCTGATACTATTTGACCACGGATTTCTCCATTCTGAAATTCTCCTGAATGAACATTTACATATACAACCCCATCGCTCATAAGACCGACAAGCTCGGAGAGTTCCTTACCTTTCAGAGGACCTTGCAGGTCGTTCTGTGTTATATTTCCATTGAATGATATTGTTGAGTTGTTGCCATTTTCAGCAGATTGTTGTCCAGATAAACTAACTACGATATCACCATTTTGTCCTGCACTCCCGTTATGTATATGAGCTCCAGTTATCTCGGTCAGCCCCGTCAGGTTAATCCAATACGATACTTGTGTTCCATTGTCGTTGGTTTGGAACTTGGCCCATCCAGTTGCACCCGAATCCGTTGGAGGAATTTCTTCTTTGCCCGATAGAGTCGCGGAAAATGTCTCTCCCTCCTGTGCTTGAAGTGAGCCCAAAGACCCGGCGACTGCACTAATTGATATAATTGCAGCTAATATGGTTAAAATGGATAACTTGCGTTGTTGTGACATTACAATATCGTAGCACTATTCCTATAAATACTATCCCTACATCTTACAAAATTACCCCCAGAGGGATTCATCTAATATTTCTGACCACTTATCAATTTCTTGGAAATATTACAATGTCGAGTTAAGCGGGACCCATGGTGCTATCAAGTATCGAATAAAAAATAAAATAAGATTATTTAGTTTGATTTTGCGCATTTGGTACAGGTAGTTGGAAGAATGGAAATCCACTGTTACCGAGTGCATAAGGCATCTGGCCATTCCACTTTGTAATAGCTTGCCATTGTAGATATTCTGGACTTTCTCTTAATTGCAGAGTTATGATTTTTATTGCTTGGGATTCACCGCCAGCCTTGGCAGCGTTCGCTCTCGCCTGTCCTTCAGCCTGTGCAACAGTTTGGTTTGCAACTACCTCAATAGCCCTTAGATTATTCTGCTCAGTAAGGAATTTTTGAAATGCCACGACTTTTTGTTCTATCTGAGTAGCAAAAGCATCTGAAAATTTAAAATCAGTGATAAACACATTCTGTACTTGAATATTATTTGAGGAAAGTGTACTTCTTATGGCGTTGGCAATAACACTTTTTGCAGTTTCTCTCTTTGTGATTAATTCTTCTGCATTAAATTTTGCTACGCTAGCTTTGACTGATTCTTGTATAGTCGGAGATATTACACGATCTGCGTAGTTAACACCCAATATTTGGTAAATCATATTCGTTTGCTGTGGATCAATTCTGTAATTTAGTGCAATAACAGTTTGTACTTCTTGTAAGTCATTTGATGCTGCAGTAGCTTCTGCTTGGAATTTTTGTGTTCTTACCTCCATCTGAATTACTTGTTCTGCAAAAGGCGTAATGAAATGTACACCCTCTCCTAATACCCTATTTTCAACTGCCCCCAGGTAAAGTACAACACCTCTATGACCTGCTTCGACAATAACTATTGATTCAGCCAGTACAACTATAATAATAATTACTGTAATAACTGCTGCAGCAATTTTTATTTTATTAGTTGTCGGAAAGCGGGGTCCTTTATAATATGACATAATTACGTTAGAAGTTGCAAAGCATTCTATATATGTTTAGGGTTAATTTCACCCGCGCTTGCTTCTGTCAAGTCTGAAAAGATGAAACTACTCTCCCATAAGAAAGACAATATTAACGTTCAAGGATATCTGCTGTTCTCCAGTCAGTATCGGGGGTGACGCTGCAGATGGCTCATTTTTGAAGGATTCAAGTGCATATGATGTTGGTCCAGTGAATATTGGTGTGGCTTGATCGATATTAATGGTTCTTACTCCTACTACTTTGAGTCCCAGCTCCGAAGCAGCGACGTCTCCCTTCTCTCTTGCATTGCCAATAGCCTGTTTTATCAATTCCTTCTTTATCTCATCGAGTTTCTTATCAGATATACTGAAATAAATGCTATCTACATTGTTGGCACCGGATGAAACTGCAATATCAATCCAGTCTGACGCATTATTCACATTTTGGCTGTTTATTAGAATAGAGTTGCGAACAGTAAATCCGATTAATTTGCCTTGATTCTTATCTATGGAGTAGTCTCGGTTTGGAGTAATGGTGAATGACGATGTACTTGTTTCATTCTCCTTTATACCTGCTATTTTTAATGCATTGACAATCTTGTCCATCAATTCAGAATTTGCGACAAGCGCCGCTTTTGCCTTTGTATTGGTTGTTTCCACACCAAGTGACATTGTGACTTTATCAGGTTTTGTCTGTGTTGAGGCAGAACCAGTAA
>JAHEZK010000040.1 GCA_023251115.1 Nitrosomicrobium frigidum (SeqCode)
CTGATATTGAAAATATTGTAGATAATTATATTAGATCACTTTTAATATTTCCATAATTTTTTTTACCGGTTAAAGCAACCATATATTTGCCTTTGTTATCAAAATAATAAAAAATGGCAAATAAGGGTATGTATACCGCGTACTCTACAGCTAGGGTAACTATAGAATTTAAAAAATTGTTCTTATTGTATTCGGAATACAGTTCAGTAAAAAAGACACTTACAATAAGAGCCGCTGTTCCAGCAATAATAATATTTTTGTTTAAAAGAATATAATTTCTGTACTTGTTGTAAAATCCTTTTCCAAAATGAATCATCATTTAATAATATAGTTCATTGTCATCTAGACATTAATATCTTGTGCATTTTTCATTTATGGATTTAATTAGAAATTAATTGTGAATTTATTTGGAAACTTCAAGCAACTTAAAATGCAGATAAGTCAGAAAAATGTACAATTTTTACTCTCAATTTTCAGCTAGTTATTGTTCAATGCAATATATTTCGGAGTATCCTCATTTTGATTTTAGATGAAAAGCATCATTTATTTACCCACCTTACAAAGTTAATTTTAGTTTTCTTCCCCTTCTTAGCAAATTTACTAGTCTCTTTAGCTTGAATTTGTTATCATTGCATGTAAAATTATCAAAACATTGTCCCGGAATATTTCGACCATGTGATATTTTATTTTTTATTGCTGCTTTAAAGATTCCTTTTATTATCAGTACTAAAAGTGGTAATAAAGCGGATCTTCCACCGTAGGCGTGATCATTAGAAACTATCCAAAACATTTCGGTTTCATTGTAGTCAGGAGGAAATACCATTTTCCTCAATTTTTGACCTTCTTTTGAATAATGTCCTACGCAATCTATATGATTTCTCGAATACTTGAATGCATACAATGCAAATAATGTGCATGATGAGCATCTATCATCGTATATTAAAACGGGTATATTCGTAAATGAATCCAAGATAGATTTCTAAATAATATTAGCGCTACATTTCAATGTAAATCTTTTCGTATTTCATATTGATTATCAGTAAGAGACAATGAAAATGAAATAAGAATAATTAAAACTGCGCTAAATCAACAAAACTGCTGCACTTACCACTGTAGTCCACAAACCGTCCTTGTGACCTTCGGCTGACTGGGTAAAATTTTGAGTTTTGTATATCTTTCCGGACAATCTCCACTGTTCTTGTCTCTCATCCCATGTGAGGGAGGCATCATTTGGCAATCCCATTGTAGTTGCTAGCATTTCCATGGCCATATCTTCTGCATAATCCCCGGCTTTTTGAGCGGTTTCACCTGTGGAATGATGCTCTGAGAGATAACCATACTGACCATCATCCGCTGGAGCAGCTAAACCTACAGAGGAAGCTATAAGCCTGTTTGGTTCGTTAGTGGATTGCCTTGCAATTATAGCAAATACAACTTGTCCTGGCACAAGATAATTTCTACCTTCCTGTAAACTGATAATTTTACATTTTGGAGGCTTTATGCTAGAAACAGATACTATATTTAGATCAGATATTTTGGCATCGCGTAGAGCTAATTCAAAACTTGTAAGATGATCCTTGTGAACTCCTTTTCCTTTTGAGAAAAACATAGCTTTTGGAACATACATCATTGGATTTGTAAATGGTTGAACGTTGACTATTTTTTCAGTCATTCAACATGGATCTAGATTAATAAAATATTAAGATTACTTTCTAATTCCTGAAATTGCAAAATAGTATTTATGAGTTAAATGTCGTAAGTTATTTATCAATTTCAAATTCGGTTCACTTTGATTTAAGCAGGTTTAGATCTAAAAATTTTCACACTCTTAAAGTATTGTTCGTTTAGTTCGTTTACCGGAGGTTATCTCGCCACCTTTTCGCAATTGGGCAAACTAATATCTCCTTCTGATACATTCAGGTTAGCTATCGTGTCAGTACTAGTTCCGCAGTCAAAATAATCTGCACCCTTGCCTCCGTCAAGATAATCTGCTCCGGGACCTCCAAATAGATCATCATTGCCGTCTCCTCCTGAAATATTATCGTTGCCTATACCACCAAAAATAACGTCGTTTCCTATTCCTCCAGCAAGTTTGTCACCACCTACTCCGCCATCTATTTCGTCGTTACCCTCATTACCTGTTATGTTATCAAAACCCGCGCCGCCAAAAATAAAGTCATCGCCTGTAGTTCCAATAAGGTTATCAGGTTGTGAAGTCCCCTGTTGTGATGTCCCAGTTACGTTGTCAGACTGTGATGGAGCAGTTACGTTGTCAGACTGTGATGGAGCAGTTACGTTGTCAGACTGTGATGGAGCAGTTATGTTGCCAGATTGTACCGTACCATTTAACATCGGAGATAATTGTCCGCTAGCCAAAGCGAAAGAGGAAAGGCTAGAGAAAATAACGAATACGACGATGAACAGATGAATCTCCATTAGATTTCAAATGGATAAATAAAAATCGGGTATTTAATTTTACCATTCATTTTCTATGCATATAATATAAAAATACTCGTAATAATAAATCGCTGCGATAACTCTTTTAATTATTGACAAGGATTTCTTTAACAAATCATTAAAGTAAAACATTTTGATACTATTGTTGGGAATTTATCTTCTCTAAATATGGTAAATATTACTTTCTTTGGATTGAATAGAGTCTATCTAGATAAAAAGGAAAGTTTTGGAGAAATTCTTTAAATTTTGAAATTGGGACTATGGGAATCTTTTCAAAAAAATTGCAACTGTATTCATGCAAAGTCAATATTATTGGAATAGCTGCATCAATTTCTTTTCTCTTATCCAAGAAGACGCTTGCCCTTTTAATCTGGTTCAAAGAGAATTTTGCTATGTTAAAGTCATAAATTCTCATCCAATGCTTACAGTCAATTAATAAGGCGGTTTTCTGATAGAATCCAATTACATCTATCTGAACTCTAGGCCTACTGAGCACTACATTTCGTTCAAATGTATATCCAAAAGATTCCATGAGTATCGAGGCAAAAATTTCGAAATCTTGCCACCGTAGTTTCTTTGACAATTCGTGCGGATCGTTGCCTTCTCTCATGGCCAAAAGAATCGTACCCAATTTGTCACTTTGTGAAAAAGTAACAGAATCATCCGATAGTTTGCCTATTCCTGAATTTACCAGATAAAATAGTAACTCTTTTGCTGTAGTCCTACTTGGAATTTCGCATAGTTGTTGAAACCTGGTGATACTCAAGTTGTTGGGCATTGCTACCAGGGATCTAACCAGCAATTCATTGTTTAGTGAAATCATGCTTTTGGCCAAACTAGTACCAAAAATAAACTGCAAGATCAAGATTTATCTATTTCTAGCGACTATGTTATACTTGATGTATGACCTTTTCTTACCAAAAGACAAAGATAAATTGTTTCTCAAATGTACCATAGCATGCATAGCGTTACTAATTGGAATACACATTTATCTTTCTATGACCTTATTTGATTCAAGTTCAAAAATGTTTGGGTTATTACACATAGTCATAATTCTAATACTAATGGTGATGTTTCTTGCAATTTTACTGAAAGGTATAGTGCCAGTAGCTATTTCATGTTTAGGGCTGGTACTGCTTTATGGCAGTATATTGATTCCCTCTGTCGCCTCTAATTCATTGGGCCCTTTTTACTACAAAGCAGCGATTGGAAATCTTCATTATGAAACATTAGTTGGAGCGGCTCATGGTTATTTTCTACTTGGTCTGGCCATGGTAGTTCTAGGAATGATAGTGGCATACAAGCCCAGCGTTCTCTACACACGTAATAGACCCCAGCCTGCTGAGCATCTTTGGGCAAACTATCCAAAGTGGGAGCAAAATCTTCAGTTAGCGTCTACAAAGACCGAAGCCCTTATTGATTTGCCAAATCTGCTGGACGATAAAGAGAAATACCTACTATGGAGGTATGAGTTCATACTCGTTATCATTTATGGCACAACTTATAAAGTTCCCATCTATTCATTCGTTCCTGAGAGTTCAAGCATATTAAGAGAGCCAAAATCGCACAAAATTGTTGGTATGTCAAAGTACGGTTATTTTGTTTAGTTCCCACAAATCTCCTCACAGACCTAATGCTCCATCTACTCCGCCTGCTTTTCTGTGTTCCCAAATTTGAATATTCTAAAAGGGAAAATAGGCTTGGTGCAAGGTCTAGATTTCAATGAGAAAACAATCATCATCACAGAACCTTTAATTAAAGGCAGTTGTAGGATTTTTTAGGAATATTGAGTTGGCAGAACTTAGAAAAGACTACATACTTGAAAAATTTGTAGTTCTACCTCCTGATACATATAAAGTAAAAAACGATACTAAACAATGTCCATATTGTCCTGGGAATGAAAGTATGACTCCACCATCAGTACTCTCTTTAGTAGTTAAGGAGGGAATGCTTCAACGATTATCAGATAATGAAGATAACATTATTGAAAACTGGGACGTACGAGTTTTCCCAAATTCAAACCCAGTTGTAACATCTGTAAACGAAAATAATTACAGAGACAAGCCTCTCTACAGCGAACCAGCCTACGGGTATCATTATATTGTCGTAGCGACACCGGTTCATGATGAAAGTTTGCCAACACTATCTATTGAAAAGTGGTCCAACGTTCTACTTGTGTTGCAAAATTACCTTAGTCATCTTTACACAAAGAAAAGTGTAACTTATGTTTCTGTATTCGTAAATAGTGGAGTGTTGTCTGGAAGCGATATTGATCATGCTCATTTTCATCTAATGACATTTTCTACCATACCCCCAATAATAGAATCTGAAGCAGAAGCTTCAAACAGATATCTCAATGAAAATGGAAATTGTCCCGCATGTAATATAATTTCAACAGAGACTGGAGGACCAAGACAAATCCTAGACACTGAAAATTACATCGCTATATCGCCTTGGGCTTCGACGTATCCATATGAATTTTGGATATACCCAAAGCGTCATACGACATCCTTCTCAAAGATCTCTCAAAAGGAATTTACGGACCTCGCACTTATTTTGAGGTCCACTTTAGGAGGTATGGACAAAGTACTAGAAAAGCCATCTTTTAATCTAATATTTCATCTCTCACCAGAAAAGAAGAATAGTAGACAAATTCACTGGCATATAGAAGTCTATCCACAGCTTCATAACTGGTCAGGTTTGGAAAGGGGATTCGGAGTTTACGTTAATCATGTTTCGCCAGAAAGATCCGCCCAAGTTTTAGGATCTGCTGCCAGAAAAGAATTTGGAGATGTAATTGGAATCAAGTAGGTTTAAAACCATCTTATTTAAGGACAATATATAATGGTAAAACTTGAAAGTGCTGTAAGCTTAGCAAGTTTAGGGCTTATAGTAATGTTCATAGTTCTTTTGTATTCATTCATATCCTTCCTAATTGGACCTATGTCCCAAGGGCCTGATATCGTAGTTCAGCCAGAAGGCGTACTAATACAAGTGATTTCTATTTCAGCTGCCCCCGGAATAATACTGGCAGGAATCGCTTATGCTTTCGTTAAAAATTATGGCTCCAAGAAAATTGGAATCATCCTTTGCATATCGGGAGCTATTCTACTGATTGGTATTGTTCTAATACAGGGTATGATTCCAAAAATACCGGAGATTGTTTTTGTTCCGCAAATCATTCCATTGTCCTATGCATTTTTAGCAGCTGGAATTGGAATCATCATAATAGGAATTATTGCGTTTATGAGAGAAGGGAAAAGGCAGCGACCCATTGGAGAAGAAAATATTTGAGCGAAAAGATACCGATACAAAATATTTACTTTAAGCGAAAGATACTTCCAATTGAAATTTTTAATAATGTTCTTAATGACAGCTATAAGCTTTCTCATGATTTGAATAGCCCTGTCCTTTCTGTTGTGATTGGAACAAAACCTGACTTTTACAAACAAGCTCCCGTGATGATAGAAGCAATGCACCAGAAACTACCGGCGTTTGTAATCGATACTGGCCAGCATTTTGATGATCTCCTTGGATTTGGCATCCAGGAATTTGAATTGCAAGATCATATCGCATGCAATCTTCAAATTAGAGGTGACCTGATGGAAAAAGCAAGCGAATTAATTCTAAAATTTGGATCGTTTGGAAGATATTTGAAAAAGAATTTCGGTAATTTATCTCAATTACTTCCAATTGTTCATGGCGACACGCTAGTTGCTGGAATTGCCCCACTAGCATGGGTCTTCGGAATGGGTCAAAAAGTTGCCCAAAATGAAGCAGGATTAAGATCCATGAGCCCTGAATCAATAAAATATCTAAAGGTTAATGAGGATCCAACAAAATCCAGTGTCGAGAAGTTTGTAGATTCACAGTTTGAAGGTCGATGGTTTTTGGCTAGAGAGGAGCCATTTCCAGAGCAAATAGATACATGGATATGTTCAGCAGGAACACAATTTTTCTTTGCACCAACGCAGCTCAATAAGGATAATTTAGTACGTGAAGGATATCCTGAAGAATTTATTCATGTAGTCGGAAATTCAGTCGTAGATGCAATTGAAATTAAGAGAAAGAACAAACCAAAAACTAGTTTATTTGATCAATACCCAAAACTAGAAACAGGTGAATGGATTAGAATAGATATACATAGGAGAGAAAATTTAACAGAGCACAGATTCTCATCAATAATAAAGAGTATATCTTATTTGATAAAGAATACCGATTACAAGTTAGTCCTTATTATGTTAAATGCTATGAAGTCGGCCTTGCGGTCGTATCACCTTGAACAAAATTTACTAAATCTGGCAAAAGATTATCCGGATAAATTTATGATTACGCCATTATGGAAGGAATATTCTCACGTAATTGAATTTCTGGATAGTGGACATTGCTGGGCAGAAATGACAGATTCAGGTTCCATGCAAGAAGAATTATTATATTTTCCAAATGTGCTGTCACTTACAGTTAGACTAAATACTGATAGACCAGAGACGATTTTTGATGCACGAGGTAATATTTTAATCCCGCCCGTAAATTCCTCTTGGATAACTACTCTGATTGATGAGGCATTCAATAGAAAAGAAGGCCTTGGTCTTGAGCTTAAGAAAAAAAGAAAGATTTACGGTGAACCAGGTAAGGTATCAAAGAATATCGTAAAGATAGTGAAAAAAGAATTTGAGAATGGCGATGCAAATTTCTATCCCTGGCTTCACCAAAGAATCGGTCTTTGGAAAGAAAAGCAAATAATAGACTATATGTAACTATCTTATAGTAAACCTTTTTGGCCGCACGCCGTAATCCTCTCTTTCTTTGCTTGTCATATCAAAAATTGTTTTCATCATATTTTCATAATGCGCCGACATACTGATATTTCTTCTTGACATCATCCTTTTTTGAAACTTAATTGCTGAGGATACATCCATTTGCGCATTTTCGGATCCGATTCCTTGGCCATAGATAACATAGGAAGGAACATCATTGGCAATATTACCATAAAGATGTGAAGATATTCCAATTCTCATTCCACAATAAATATTTGTGCCTATTGATGTTTTGGACATGTCACCAAAAAAAGAACCTAACTTAGTTATGCCCGTATCTTTTTTTCCATCTCCAATTTTCATTGACACTGTTCCGTAGGTCATTTTAAGATCGGATGTAGTTGTATTGGCGCCAATATTCACCCATTCCCCGACATAAGAGTGGCCCAAATACCCAAAGTGAGATTTGTTAGTATAATCCAAAATTATTGAAGAATCGATTTCTCCACCTATGCGACAATTATTGCCAATATATGAATTGTTTATAGTAGAATATGGTTTTAGTTGTGTGAGTTCCCCAACATAAGCAGGACCAATGATTGAAGATTGACCTATAATGGATTCAGGTCCAATGTAGATAGGTCCACCACTCGCATCAAGGACAGTACCTTGGCCAATATTAGAAGTCTCGTCCACAAAAATGGTATTTTTTCCAGAAACTTTTACTTCCTTGGGGACTTTATTTTTTAGCTTAAGTTGATGTTGTAGTACGTTTTTAAGTCCAGAAATGAGATCCCATGGCCAGCTGTAGAGACTACCACATTCATCCGCGTTATTAATATGAATTATTTCTGCTCTTAATTTACTATTCCGAACGTCTTTATCATGAACTACTGATTCATAGAGATATTGATAGTCTGATCTGTCTAATCTTGCTATTAGAATCTTGTCTCTATAAGAGACCAAAAAATTCTTTCTCTTAGTCAATTTCTTAAAGAACGATGTATGAGGAAAGAAAAGTGAATTAACGAATATATCATTAGAGTCGTATTCGAATTTGTTTACATTGCACTTTGGATGTCTCTGCCTGGTCATATTTTCCAAATATTTTCGTGTTAGAAGTTTTGCTGATTTAATATTGAAGTAGTCAAAAGTTGTCAGGCTCCCAATTTTAAGGTCGAACAATGATCTTGTATAGCTAAGTGGTACAAATTTCTTCCAACTAGTATCTTCAAAGAGAACGATACTCATGATTTAGATTTTTCCCAGGCGCTCCACATATTTTTTGTATGTTTGTAGGTATGATTTTTTATCCCCTATATCAATGAATCCTGATTCTATTTTAAATCCATTTACGAGTTTTTTCATATCCAATGCCTTTCGAACAGCATCATCCATTCCATATGCGTTTGAAGTGGGTATCAAATCAATAAACTCCGGTTCCATAACATAGCATCCTATGTTTATTAATCCCTTTATCTCGGGTTTTTCATTCCATTCGGTAACTCTATTGTTTCCATTTATGTCAATAAAACCGTACTTTAGTCTTGCTTTGTAGGACAATAAAGCCATGGAAATAAATGCTCCAAGCCTGTCATGTTCATTTATCATTTCCTTAAGTGAGAACTCATAAATGGCATCCCCGTACACACAAACGAATCTATCTTCGATAAATTTTTTGGCGGTTAATAGTTGTCCTGCAGTTGCAAGTGGTCTATCGGACCTTGCATATTCTATCTTTATACCCAGCCTGCTTCCGTCTTCAAAATAGTCTTCTATCGATCTATGTAAATAACTAACACAAATTACTATATGATCTATGCCGTTGTCATCATTCTTTAACCACTCAATAATGTGTTCTAATAAGGGCTTATTTCCCAGTGGCAACATAGGTTTAGGGATGAAAAACGTATATGGTTGAAGACGGGTTCCAAGACCTCCAGCTAAAATTATTGCCTTCATTTAAAATTATAGTTTAATTGAACTATAATATAAGGTAAAAACTATTCAAATATTTTTATCTTCAAGTACTTTTTTCACCTTTTCAACAACTTCCTGAGGAGTCTGCCCAAAAATTATTATCATCGGCTCCTTTCCGATATCCCCTGAATGATATATAACGTCGGCGTCAGGTTTGGCGCTTAACGCTCTACTGATTCCCCATGGAACAGAGCTACCCTCTCTACCTTTGATGGTCTTTGGTTCCTGTTTTCTATCGTAGCGAGCTACTCGATAAAACCTGGTACAGCTTTCTAACACTCTTTTATCATTTTTGATGTTAATTGCTGATCTTACCAGCTGATTGGTTTTCATATATTCCAGTAGTGAGGAGGCTACGTGTCTTGAAGCACCAAACTTAATACCAGCGGCTGGAACACTCCTTTCTCCGGCCTTTACAATACGTCCGCTGACTCCGGCAACATCGTCGACGCTTTTGGCATTGGGTATTGCATAGACAATATTTGATTGAGTTTCAGGGATTAATCTTGCAAAATTCTTCATGCTTGTTAATTCCTCAACTGCCTCAGTCAACTCTTTTATCACATTATATCTACAAGATTGTTCATACATAGTTGAAATCGGGTTATTAACCGGAATTCCTCTTCCAATTTTGACAATATTGACAATTGAATTGTGCACATATTGACTTGCCATAGAGCAGGCTTGAACTATTGGAAATTGCAATGCTATAAAAGCGGTTACTGCAGCAGAAAAGTTGCAACCACTTCCATGAGTTTCAACTATTTTTATTCTATTATTTTTTAGTATTGTGAACTTTCCCTGATAATCTAAGATTGTATCTGTAATTATTTCATCGTCCTTTCTAAAATGGCCGCCTTTTACAACAACATTTTTTGCTCCCAGTTTTTGTATTTTTAAAGCTGCTTTTTTTATATCGTCATTGTTCTTTATCATTATCCCGGACAGCTCTTCTGCTTCGTGTATATTAGGAGTGACTACGTCGCAAATAGGCAGTAGTTTATTCTTAAAATCGTATAGAAATTCCTCTTGAAGTAGTTGCGCTCCAGTACCAGCGGAAATAATTGGATCTAGTACAATTGGGGTTTTCAATTTATTTAGAGCATCGCTTACTGCGGTAATAATTTCATTATTGTACACCATTCCAATCTTTAATGCATGTATTGGAATATCCGATAATACCGACATGATCTGTTTTTTAACTGTGCCAGCATCAAGAGGATGGATGTGGTCTACATTCAATGTATTTTGTGCGGTTATTGCTGTGATGACAGTGCACGAGTATACACCTAATGCAGACATGGTCTTTATATCTGCTTGAATCCCAGCACCACCACTTGAATCGCTACCCGCTATTGTTAGCGCTGCTTGTACCAACATTGGAAATATTCTGAAAATGGATTATTCAGTCTATCGGAATTCTGGTCCTAATTATTTGACTACTCGTAATCTGTAAAAATGCTATTGATGTGCGACAGTAATTCATCGCGTAATTGAATTACCTTTGTGCGCTTTTCGCCGTCCAAATCAGTCTGTAACAGTACATCTAGACCTTGTACTAGATACTGGATATTTGGCAGGGTAAGCAAGGATTTTGAATATTTAGACACATCTTGATTGCTCAATGAATTACTTTGTAGCCGGTTAATGTTAAGTATTGTGGATTAGTTGGCTTTGATTTGATTATGAGACTACCTAACAAAAAATTCCTTTCCGTAGGCTATTTCAAATTTCTTTAATAGATTGATACAACTAGGTTCGACGAACACATTTCTTTTTTCATCCGTGTGATATGCAATTAGACTATCTTGATCCTTTCCAAATATCGATCTTCCACAAATTACACACCTGTGGACTTCATCAAACAGGTCTAAGGCTTCAGAACCATAAGCATTGATAATAAATTTACTCCCGTCCCTACCTTCAGCTTCAATGTAGTAATATTCTATCCCATTGTTCATGTAAATTACTTTTTCTGGCAGGAAACTAAATCTATATTTTTTATTTACAAGGTCGTGAACCAGGTTCTTTATGTCGGATGGAACAACTGGTTTATGAACTAATTTACTACCAGTCAATTGAGTTATCCTCCCTTTCGAATTTAAGCAAGTCGATCACACTATATGTTATGCTCAAATACAGATAAACCGGATTAAGCTTGGAATATGAAAATTTTAACTAAATTATAAAAACTAAGCTTTGGATCTGATCTTTTTTGTTTGCTTATGATAACCGAAGGGATAAATTGTTAATATCTTATTTAGAATAAAATAATTTCGTAAATCAAAAGAAAAAAAGAAAAAATATTTTTTCGAGTTTATTTGGTGTATTGCTTTTGTGCGGATGTAAAGAAGTTTGACCATGTATTTGCCAAGTTCGCATTAAACTCGGTAACAGTGTCAAATGTCTTGCCATACAATTTGATATTTTCTCTGGCTGAGTTCAAAATATCTATTGCTATTTGATTTGCAGTATCAAACACATGGAATGCTTGAGAAGTCATTTCGCTTGATTGTTTTCTGTATTGCTCTGCATATGGTGTAGTGACTGGTGTAAATGAATTTTTTACATTGTTTCCTAACCAGGTTTTTTGAATGGCATTTGTTCTGTTTATTAGTTCTTTAGTTACTTGGAAGTAATCTTGTTGTAGATTTGAAATTGATTGTGCGTATTGTGGCTGATATTTTGAAATCTCATCGATAGTTCTTAACATAGTTTGCTTACACGTGTCTAGTAATTCGGAGTTTTCTGCTACATTTTCTCTAGATTTTTCTGTCATGTTCTTCACCATTTAGTGGTATTAAAAGGGTATATAAATCTTTGGTAGTCAAAGGGGATTAAAGGTATTGACTACCATACATATACTATAATAGGAGTAGGGAGATTCGGATAATTCGCATTTATTTTCATATTAAAAACGGACAAACATTGGTTTCAAAAATTCAATAGAAAAATAAACCCCCCACCGGACAATAACTCAGATTATGCAAATAAGCCACTGTAATTTTCCTGAAGGTATTCTTTATGATTTGGATAATTTCATTTGGATAAAAAAAGATGAAGTGGATGGACCTGTGTTTACCTTGGGTGCAACACCAATTCTTGCCGCCTTGGCGGGAAAACTAACTAAAATTAAACTTAAAGAAATCGGCACTATGGTAGAGAAAAATAAAAGTGTAGCATCAATTGAAAGCCTTCGATATTTCGGTATGGTAAGATCACCTGTCAAAGGAAAAATCATTGAGGTTAATAACACCTTATCTAGCAATCCCAAATCTGTAAACGATTTTCCATATGATGATGGATGGTTTGTAAAGATAAAAACCCAATATTCAGATGCAACCAATGGTTCTGATTTCAATACTGAAAATCTAAAATTGATTGATGAATGTCATGACGAAATAAGAAAACTTATAGACAAGCTTCACATCCGGTGTTTTTCAGCGTTTCCTGATTATGAGATGTTTGAGATTGGAGTAGAATGTGCAGCAACACTTACAAAGCTGGACGAATTAATTGGCAAAATTGATTTGGGAAACGTAGTTCACGTTGTGTCTGATGATACCTCTGCGGATCTTGAAATGATAAGATGGTCTGAAGAAAGGGAACAAAGTCTTTTAGAATATAGAAAGGAAGGAACACTTTATCATTTTATAGTAAAGAAAATAAAGTAAAGTAAAAAAATTGAAATGAAAATGACATGGAATTACATGACTAGATTCGAGTCAAATAAAGTTCCATTTGACTACTTTTCAATTGGATTGTCTATCATGTTTCCCCATTCTGTCCATGAACCATCGTAATTTTTGACGTTAGGATATCCTAGGAGATACTTTAGCACAAACCATGTATGCGATGATCTTTCACCAATTCTACAATACGAAATTACTTCTTTATCCGCCGTAATTCCTTTTGCTTGGTAAATCTTTGCTAGCTCATCAGCCGACTTGAATGTTCCATCCTCATTTACTGCCTGAGCCCACGGAATATTTGCTGCACCCGGAATGTGTCCACCCCTTTGAGCATGTTCTGTCGGATATTCTGGAGGAGCCAATATTTCTCCGGTGAATTCTTTTGGACTTCTAACATCCACTAGCGCCTTACTGCCAAGAGTATCACTCACATACCTTAGAAACACGCGTATGTTGTTGTCAGGATCAGAACTTTTGAAATTTCCTTGTGGATAAGTTGGCACATCCTTTGTAAGCGCTTTGTCTTCTTCCAGCCATTTTTTCCTTCCTCCATTCATCAATTTCATATTCTTGACTCCATAATACGTCAGTGCCCAAAATGCGAACGCTGCAAACCAATTATTAAAATCTCCATAAAGGATTAATGTAGTATCATCACTAACTCCTGTTCTTTGCAACAAATCCTGGCATGCTTGCTTACTTAGAATATTTCTTGCAAGAGGATCGTTAATGTCAACTTTCCAATCTATTAGCACTGATCCTGGTATGTGTCCCAATACATAGTTTGCAGTAGGATCATAATCTACCTCAGCGATGCGAACTTTGGGATCGTTTAGATGATCTTCAACCCATTTTGTATCAACTAGAACTTCTGGATGAGAATAATTCAATTCATAACACCTATCTTAAATTTACCTTTAGCTTATATTAGTTTTTCACGAATGAATGCTCGAAAAGTGGTAATATTATTTGAAGCTAAACAATGAAAGTGATAATTGATTAACCATGATCAGCACCTCTATATCCTATTTTCAATTCCACATCACCATCATATTTTGGCTTGATGGCAAGTTGTCCGGGAGTATATATCAGATGCTCTTTTGTAAATGATGATAATTCATA
>JAHEZK010000082.1 GCA_023251115.1 Nitrosomicrobium frigidum (SeqCode)
AAGCAATTATTGTTAGATTTGCAAATAAGCATCTCCAATCTAAATGCCTTTACCCTTTTTGCTATCGGGGATACTCATCATCCATCGTGGATTGAGAATGACTCCGAACTTAGGAAATTGCGAATAGAACATACAATAGATTGTATAAGACTGGCCCGAAAATTAGGAGTTAATAATATATCCACAGAACCAGGGGGTCCAACTAAGAATGATGGATTGGGCAAAAATGAACAATTCAAAATTTTTGAAAACGGTATTCGGGATGTATTACCTATTGCAGAAAACGAAAATGTGAGCGTGCTTGTTGAACCGGAGCCAGGACTTTTGATTGAAAATTCCCAGCAATTTATTCAGTTTATTAGAAATTTTGATTCAGAATATATTGGTTTGAATTTTGACGTAGGACATTTTTTCTGTGTCGGAGAAGATCCAAGTCGACTAATATCCCAATTATCAGATTACATCAGGCATGTGCATTTGGAAGATATTGCTGCAGACAGAACACATAATCATCTTATGCTAGGAAAGGGTGCGATAGATATCGCCTCCGTCATTAAATCCCTCAAAGACATTGGTTACAATGGATTTATTACAGTAGAACTTTATCCTTATCAGGACTGCCCTACATATGCGGCCAAAGAAGCAATGAAGTTTATTAAATCACTTGACTATCCCTAGTCAAGAAGTGAATAATTACGCCATCCAATAATACAATCTCTTTGCAATTACTATTTTATTTCGTTTGATACCAATGATTTTTATGAAAAACGTCAGTATCAAAGATTACCTGGTTCTGGTCAGACTTCCAAATCTGTTTACACTGCCTTCAAATATTTTGGTCGGAATGGCCACCATCTCGTCGTTGGCGTTTACACTCACATCATTTACCCAATTTTTATTGCTAGTTACTATCTCAGTCCTTCTCTACTGTGTTGGCATTGTGCTTAACGATCTGTACGACTTTGATATAGACAAGAAAGAAAGGCCGAATAGACCTCTACCATCTGGTAGAATATCAAGAAGATCGGCAATCGTTTTAGTCGTAATATTTTCAATCCTAGCTCTCATTGTGTCTTTACTGGTCAGCTTTTCGACTCTAGTAATTTCATCATTTTTATTTTTGGCTATTTTTGGATATGACAAATACCTAAAAAATACCCATGCAGGCCCGTTTACCGTCGCCTCTGCAAGAGTCATGAATATATTGTTGGGAGCAAGTGTAAGTTTTACAAGTGTTGATAGCTATTCTCAAATTGTTACACTGGCATTCGTACTGATAATTACATTTGTCTACGTATCCTTGATAGGATTCATAAGCAGACACGAAGTTTACGGTTTTTCAGATAATACAAAATTATTATTCCCTCCAGCTATAGTCGCCACCATTATTTCTTCAATCATATTGTTTTCCTTGATGGGATTTTTCAAACTTGAATCGCTCATCATACTCTCGCTATTTTCATTCATAATGATCATATCATTTAGCCGAATTTATAGAAGAGATTCCGGAAGGACACAACAAAGAGTGCGAAATTTGATTTTGTCAATTATTGTACTTGACTCAACTTTTTTGACAGGAATAATTGGAATAGAGTTAGGACTTGCTGTCCTGACGCTAATGGCGCCGATGCTGGTATTGGCAAATAAAATGTATATGACTTGACATGAAATAATTAGAATTAAATTCTTGATAAAATCCATTACTCTGATGGCTAAATATGTAATAATTATCGATATTGTAGGTTTGGAGAAAAGACATATTTCTGAGGCCCTGACACCAAATATTTCTAAAATCGCTCAAGGAGGTGAAACAAGGAATTTAGAAACAGTATTTCCTGCAGTAACATGTACAGTACAGAGCAGCCTCCTTTCAGGTACGTATCCTGAAGTCCATGGAATTATTTCAAACGGATTATTTGATAAACAAAATTATGCAGTTTCCTTTTGGGAACAATCAAGCAACCTCGTTCAGGCCGATAGAATCTGGGATACTCTAAAGATGAGTGGTAGTAGTCAGAAGACGGGAGTTCTGTTCTGGCAAAATACAATGTACTCTAACGCAGATATTGTACTAACTCCGCGTCCATTGCATATGGATGAAAGCATGATAATGTGGTGTTATAGCAAACCACCTGGATTTTATGAAAAAATAGCAGAAAAAATAGGAAAATTTGATTTAACTTCGTATTGGGGTCCGTTTACTTCTAGAAAATCTAGCGAATGGATAGAGTTGGCAACAGAACTTGTATTGGAAAATGAGAGACCAAATTTCTTATTTACATATATTCCACACTTAGATTATTCATTCCAAAAAAATGGAACATCGAACAACAATTTAAAAGACGATCTAAAGTTTGTTGATGATTTAGTTGGAAGATTAATTAAGAAGGTATCTGATATGGGCATAATAGAAGATACACAGTTTATCATTTTCTCAGAATACGGATTTACAGATGTTAGTTCTGATATTCCATTGAATACTATGCTTAGAGAGAACGATCTTCTTTCAGTAAGAGAAATTGAAGGGCTAGAATATTTAGACCTTGAGTACAGTAAAGCGTTTGCAATGGTAGACCACCAGGTGGCACACATATACATTAAAGAAAATTATAGGAATTCAGTGAAAAAAATACTAGAAGGGATAAAAGGTGTCGACCTAATAATGGATGATGAGTTAAAGCAGCGATTCAGAATTAATCATGCCAGAAGCGGCGATTTAATAGCAGTTTCAGATAAAGATAAATGGTTTAGTTATTACTGGTGGTATGATCCTTTGAAAGCTCCAAGTTTTGCCAGGAAGGTTGATATTCATAGAAAACCTGGCTATGATCCTGTTGAATTATTCTTTGACCCAACAACAAAGTCAATACCATTGAATGGTAAATTAGTAAAAGGCTCGCACGGAAGATTGCCATTACAAGGCGAATCAGGTCCGGTCTACGTGTCAAATATGAAAAACATTCCCAAAACAAATGATACTGAAACTTTGAGTATCGTTACCATAGGCAAATATCTCAAAAGTATGGTATAACAGCTATCTGATTGCACATGTCCTGGAAGTACTCAATTACCTTATCATCGTTTAGAAATTTGGAACCAGTACAAACTACTCTTGAAAATTTAAGCAATTTAGGATTTAATTCGTTGGAAGTTTATGGAGAGCCTGATTCTCTTGATGTGGATAATCTGACACATCAACTTGATTCATATTCTATTGGCGTATCTGGAGTAACTGGTATGTGGGGACATAGCAGTGGACACTCAAAATTTCGAAATTTGGTTACTGCTAACAATGAATTATTAACAGCTGCTCAGAATTATGTAAAAAAATGCATTTTCCTTTGCCAGAGGCTGGGGGGTCACACTTTTAATATATGCCTATTTAGTAATAAGCCACTTATTTTTGATAGAAATCACAAAACTTTATTGGTGCGTGAAAAAATAAAATTAGCTTCGTCTGTAATTGGGCCACTAAGGGAATTAGCAAAATATGCTAGGGACTACAACGTTGAACTCCTCATTGAGCCGTTGAACCGCTACAGTACTCCAGTTTGTACGGAGGTTGAGGACGCCAAATACATTATTGATCTAATTAACCAAGAAAACGTAGGAATGTTGCTAGACACTTTCCATATGAATATAGAGGAAGATTCAATACATAATGCCATAATACGTTCCAATACAATGTTAAAACATGTTCACATATCAGATAACAACAGGAAGATGCCCGGCCTAGCTCACATAGACTTTGAAAGTATTATTGAAGCCCTTAAGAAGATAAAATATTCAAAATATCTGACATTTGAGCCTACCTTTCAGAGCTCCGACTACAAAAACGATTTGAAATTTGGTCTACAATATTTGAAAAAATTATCGGGAAACTGAAATTTGAAAAATATGAATGAAAGATTTGCCTTAAACTCATTTGGGGTTACTTTTCGGTAAAATGCTAATTTATAACAATGAAAATTTCATAATAAATAACGAATTCGCAAAGAACGTTGAAAAGGGACTAGCCAATAAACCAAAACATGTATCACCCAAGTTTTTCTACGACAAAATCGGATCAAAACTATTTGAAGAAATATGCGACCAGCCAGAATATTATCTTAATCGAATCGAAGCTCAGATATTAAAAAAATCTGCAAGTCAGATTATTGACATACTTGAGGAAAAAGCAATAAGCGTTATTGAACTAGGAAATGGAAATTCTCAGAAAACGAGAATACTGTTACATCCTTTTCTTGCAAATCGGAAGAATGTTTCTTACTTTCCAATAGATGTTTCACTAAGAATGTTAAAAAAATCGATTCGAGATCTATCAAGAGAGTATCCGAATTTACGAATCTTTGGCGTCTGTTCGGATTATATCAAAGGACTAATCAAGGTAAATGAATTTATGAAATTTAAAAGAAACATTCCTGATAAAAGGTTAATAATATTCTTAGGATCAAGCATTGGAAATTTTGATCCCAAAGAGGCGAACGCATTTTTGCATTCTTTATCAAAATATATTCACAATGACGATGCAGTACTGATTGGTTTTGACCTTGAAAAAGACAAATCAATTTTAGAGAAGGCATATAATGACAAGAAAGGTATAACATCACAATTTAACCTGAATGTTTTGTCAAGAATTAATAAGGAACTTGATGGAGGTTTTGAGTTATCGTCATTTCAGCACAAGTCATTTTATAATTTATGCGAGCATAGAATTGAAATGCATTTGGAATCAAAGTT
>JAHEZK010000083.1 GCA_023251115.1 Nitrosomicrobium frigidum (SeqCode)
AAATGCTGTTGGAATTGATAATGATGAAAAGAAGATTATCTTGGCAAAAAATCTTTTAAAAGAAAAAAATTTGTTAAACTATACATTACAATTCAATGACATTAGACAAGTAGACTTCTGTGATGCAACTGTAATTTTGTTTTGGTTTGCGGATCAAAAGATAATTGATGAAATGATGGACAAGTTTTCGAGATTGAAAAACGGCTGTAAAATAATAACAATTTGGGGTCCGTTGCCAGGATGCCTTCCTGATATGGTAGAGTTTCCTTATATTCTAAATATTGTTCCGTTCAAAAAAGCAAATGACCTAAAGGAACAACTTTTAGCAATCTTTGGTACTGATTGCGTAGATTTTGTAACTTCCTGGGAATTTGCAGAAAGATATACAAAGGCAATTGGATCGCCAGAAGCTGGAAACGATAGATTTCTTACAATACTCCAATCACTTGTAATATGGATAAACGCAAAAAATCTTGGAGTTGCTTGCGGTGATGAGATTCCCCAACCCATAAGGACGTATATTAGCATTCTAAAGACATTTTTCAATATAGATGTAGAATATCTTTTGAATAAATAGACAGACATTTTATCAGTCAAACTTTTATTTGGAAAAATGGTATAACGTGTTATGTTGGGTGAGAGAATAAACATTAACGTTTCCGCAATAGATTATGAGAATACAAGCAAAGAAATCACTTCCACATTGAGAAATTTAGAGGAGATGGTACATGGAGAAAATGATTTTATCGTTACTGATTCGGAATTTGCATTTGGTTGGCACTTTTATGTTGTTTGTGTTAACAAAGTTCTAGTGCAAAAGTTGTCAGATCAGATGGGATCTAGTTTTGACAAAATCAAAGGAAAAGGGCTGGAGAAGAAATTTCTTACCTGGCTTACAGAAAGATTATCTCAGAAACAGTTGAGGGTAAAGCTTGCTATAAAAGAAGAGATGGAATCAAGTAAGTACGGCATTTTTTAGAAAAATTCTGGTCTTCAACTGAAGGTTCTGTGGTAATAAATAGACGAATTTGATAGTATCAGTATCTGTTAAACAAATCCAACCCCACATCCATTCTCAAATTGATTAATTCCTTAACAATAGAGAACGATTGTGATAAATTTACTATTTACATTAAATGTTTAACCGAGTTTTGGGTCAATCGTGTATTTAAACGAAGTAAATGGTTGGGCTCCGACAAGTTTGATAAAACCATCTTTTTCAGTTCCTATAAAGAACGTAGGAGTTCCGGTAGTCGATAATTTTGCAGCATCAGCCATATTCTTTTCTATTTTATCTAAATACTTGGAAGAAGTATAACACGATTCAAATTTTTTAGAATCCAATTTAAGATCGTTTACATAACTCATAAAGGTCGAAGATAGGTCGTCTGGACTTTGATTTTGCCATATTGACTGACCTCCAAACAATTTGTCATGAAAATCCCAAAACTTTCCTTGTTCGTTGGCACATTGAGCTGCCAAAGCTGCTGACTTTGCGTTTTTGTGAAGAGATTCTAGCGGTAAATCTCGATAAACTAATTTTGCTTTTCCAGTATTAATGTAATTTTCGTCAACCTGTGGTAAAGTGTCATGATAAAATCTTGCACAGAAGGGGCATTGAAAGTCAGAAAACTCTATTATGGTGATCGGAGCATTTGGATTTCCTTTAACAGGATCATCACCTAGCGATATTTTGAAGATAGGGGTAGGTGCTTGTACTGATGGTTGTGCCGATGGTTGTGCTGCAGGAGCTGTCACTTTTATGTTATCTAACTTTGATTCAAGCTTTGCAATAGTATTTTCCAAGTCTGACTTTGTAATAAAATCAGAATTTATTTGGGACGTTGAATTTCCTAAAAGAAATCCTGCGAAAAAGGTCGCAGCTGCAACAGCAATAATTATTCCAACAATCAAACTACCATATGTTGATCTTTTTATTGTAAAACCTTCAACATTTTCGTTTGCGGATTTCGGAAAAGACATTTTAGATTTTAATTAATACTCTAATAATATAAGTATAATCATGTGATTTCAAAAATGAAAACAAAAATCAGCGTAATTTTTCTATGGAGGGGGTCCTGCTAATGACGGTTGATCCCAATATTGTTTATCAGCGAGTGTTTTCGCTACCGTAGGAGTTGCGGGTGAGTTTACAAATCCAGCCGGAAAGGCAAAATTATCACCTGAATTGTTGAAAGCACCAAGGTTGGATTGGGCAGTATTCATTGCTCCAACATTCTGTCCACAAAAGGCTGTAATTCCAGCAGCAATGCTAGTCCCAAAGCTGTCCGGTGAAGTTCCAAATGCTTGGTCATTAAGCATAGCTGCTAGTAATTGGCCAGCAAGTCTCATTCTAGCTTGGTCTACCGAACTGCGTGGATCTTTATCAGTCTCTTTAGAGATTCCAGAATGGAAGCCGCCCATTAATTTAGCTGTACTGTCAACATCAAATCCATCAGCACATTGAAGTTCATCATTGCCTGCAATTAAATCAGCATACGTGTCGTCCGCTTGAGCCAAATGTGTGGACCAATATCCTTGTGTTCTTGTTGCACCGCAACCTTGAATCACTGTGTTTAGACATCCCGTTGCTGGGTCACAACTGTCTGCAGTACATGCATTCTGATCATTACAAACTAAAGGTGTAGTTGTACATCCTGTTGCTGGGTCACAAGCATCAGTGGTACATGCATTCTGATCATTACAAACTAAAGGTGTGTTTGAGCAAACTGCTTGTCCTGTACTTCCATCACAAGTGTCTGAAGTGCATGCATTATTATCGTTACAACTTGTTTGCAAACATGGATTAATCCCTAGTGGAACACTTGTAAAGTTGGAGGCAGGAGCATTACTAGAACCAATGTGAGTAATTCCGTTCGTTCCAGCATCTCCCCCTGTGAGATCAGTATGAGCGCCATAAAAGGCACATGCAAATAAAGTACTATCATCAGCATTCGAAACAGCGCTTGCTGCACATGTATTTGTATCATGTGCCTCTACCACGACGTATGCGACTCTTGCAGTAAAGGTGTTAGGCCCCTCAGTAGTGGTTCCTGAAATGAGACCCAAGCTGGCTGATAGAGTTGTTACAGTGTTATCTGGCAATCTAATTTTTACTGTACCAGTCTCAAAATTACAATCATCTGCGGCACTAGATTTTTTTAGTGTAACTCTAAAGATCACCTGCTCACCAATATCTGCTAATCCAAATAAGCCGCCTGTTGAAATCGATGTTGCAACTGGAGTTAAATCTCCTGCATCAGGACCTGGGGGTGCAGTATCACGAAAAGCAGCTATCCCTAAACCTGGACTATTATTAAAACAAGTTACCGGATCTGTGTGAGAAAATGCTTGTTGCAAACCTATCGGACCTTGCGATGCACCTGCGAACAATAAAGTAAATGTAATAATTGATGTTAGTGTTAAACGTGAACGTTTACTATTATTCTTAATTCCCAAGGCTGCAGATTTTACAGGGATGTACATATATAAGTTAATCTTACCAGTTTCGGGAATTTAGCGATCATGTAAATTATTTCATAAATAGAAATTTTCTAAAAAAAATTTACTTAAATATCGCCTATTATCGGATCGCGATCTAGTGTTTAAAATATTCTAGAGGTACAGGGTACAATTCCAATTTAGCTAATTGCATACTACCAGTTCTGTGAATACAGGTTTTTTAAAACATTTTACTAGAATTTGTAAAAGGTTGATTTTAGAAAATTATTGCCGTACAAAGAGATTTCCTAAAAATTCTAAAAGTTAGTTTTCCATGAATGTCTAAAAAATCATAGTTTGTTGTTTCATAATTTAATCTAAAGGATCAAGATAGAAGTAAAGGCCCTTGAGGGGAATCGAACCCCTGTCCGGGGATCCACAGTCCCCTATACTGGCCACTGTACTACAAGGGCCGCCAAGGACGGATCCTTCCCTGTCCAGTATTAATCTTAACTAATCACATCCTGACTTGAGAATCAGGCTCTAAGTTTATTATTTACTAAAAAATATTCTAGTACATGAGAGGCGGGATTTTGTGGTTTGTTGCAATGGGAATAACTGCTTTCCTGACTTATTACGGTTCAACATATCTTCTCCCTTGGCATTAAGTTTTAAAAAATTTATTTGAACTAGTTATAATGTAGTTTTTTCTTTATGCTACGCAGCTTACGCATTCCAAACGATTTGACTTTCCATCTTTTTGTGTATTTGTATGTTACAAAGGCAGAGAGCGCAGTTGAGATACCAAGAACAGGAAGCATCCAATAGAAATTCACATCGCTACTTGGAAATATACTAAATACAGTTGCAAGTGTATTTGGTACAAGGACTGCAGTTCCAGCTA
Organism: Nitrosomicrobium frigidum (SeqCode); assembly: GCA_023251115.1. Taxonomy (GTDB): domain Archaea; phylum Thermoproteota; class Nitrososphaeria; order Nitrososphaerales; family Nitrososphaeraceae; genus TA-21. The sequence continues at coordinate 4,346 of JAHEZK010000083.1, forward strand.
CGGTTAGCCATACTATTAGAGTTGCAAGTTTGTTTGAAACTTCGGCTTGAATTACATTGATTCCTGTAGCTACTACTTGCATGACGTTTTCTGACATTTGTATTTGTCTGTCCAGTCTGCCAAGAAGGACTTCGAATTTTCCAAGGATTAGTTCATCATCAGATATCATTTCAGCATCACCATACTTTAGGTTCTGAACTGTGTCATATGTTGCCCATACTGCGTTAAGAAAAGTAAGAAGTGAAGTCTTCATGTCAGAAAGTTCTATTGACAAGTCCTTTTGGATCTGTCTTGCACCTG
>JAHEZK010000084.1 GCA_023251115.1 Nitrosomicrobium frigidum (SeqCode)
TTTACTTGTACTCTGTGATTATTTCTGCAGCGTTGCTCTCAGTAATACTCTTAGGAACAACAGATACTTATGCGCAAAATGAAAAATTCCGAGCAAAATTAGACGGAAATAACGAGGTCCCGCCGGTGGATACACCAGCAGCAGGTGTCATAACTTTCAAGACAAAAGATGATGTCATGACATGGAAAATTAACGTAACTGGAATAACTGATGCCACCGCCCTTAATATCTTCCAGGGAATGGCAACTGAGAATGGGAAACCAATAGTTGATCTAATGAAAACCAGCGAACATTCAGATAGTACAACTGGAGTGTCAATGAGAGGCAACTTTACAGATTCTGACCTTCAAGGTGCAATGGATGGAAAGACATTAGACGATCTTAAAGCCGAGATGGGCAGCGGGAATACATATGTCAACTTACAGACAGCAGACCATCCAGACGGGATGCTTAGAGGACAAATCAAGATTAAAGGTACTAACGATACAGCAACAGCGTCTCTGGATAATACTAGTACAAACACGCAGTAAAAGTCCGCCTAATTTTTTTATTTTTCTTTTTAATACAAGTCTATACAAAGGAACTGTTGTACCAACAATTATTATCATGAATTATTCAATTCAATACTAAATCACGAACAGGGGAGGAGAGATAACGGTTCTGAGTTACTTTGAATATATAAGTATTCTTCATAACTCGTAACTCTAAACAAAGTGTCTTTGAGTCAAAATGACCGGTGCAAATGTTGACATACATGGTCACATCATGCTCGAAAATTACCAGAGAATAATCCTACTAAATGTAGTAAATGTGATTGCCCGGAGTTTAGGACTCACTAGTAACTATATGAGTTGAAATCATGATAAAGTTTAAATGATCATTCACCATACGAAAATAAGATTATAACTCTATTATTAATAAACACAGGTGGGCCATTTATCGGGTGAGATGGACGGCTCCACCTAGTGCTCTACATTAGAAACGTAGAGATTTACCATAATAAACTATCGATATAAAAATCAAACTGATAGACTCACCGATTGCAGTATCCTAATTATTAAACTTCTGCTTCGAGATGATAACCTGGTCTCTGGTCACACCAGTATTGTCATAAAATTTAACCAATAGTTTTGAGCCACTATCATCGACATCGACATTTAGGAAACCATGTCGCAAAAGTTGTTTTACGACGTAAGGTGCCTGACCTGTGAAATTATAGAAATTTGCCCCACCTGTACCGACTGTAAAAAATATTTGACCTTTCTCTATGTTGTTATAATATTCAGTGTTTTTATCTGTACTTATTGGCGTATACTGTTTGGTCACATTGTATGAAAGTGGATATGTTCGCTGATAATTATGATTGTGACCTTGTAGTACTAGATCGACATTGTACTTATCAAATAAAGAATGGTATGTGTCCTGCAGTTCGTCCAAACCCGGATGAGTTGTATTTGAAGAATAAAACGACCTGAAAGAATACACTATTATCCAATCAATGTTCTTATTTTTGCTGGTTTGGATAAGATCATTCTTTATGAATTGATACTGCTCTGAGGTTTCATTATATGGTATCAATTTATTTTTCGCTGTTGCCATCGCTACGAAATGGACGTTATTGTAATCAAAAGAATAAAATGGTTTGCTAAGGTTAAAATGATTTAGGTAATTACCATAGGTAACATTACCACGAGAAACGTCATGTTCCCCAAAAGAAATCTTAAACTTATTACCTTTTTCTAGCGTGGATATCAGATCAAACCAACAACCGGGATTCTTCTTATATGCTAGATCTCCTAATGCAATTACTAATTCTGGTTGCTTACTAGACATCATATCTATTGTTTTTTTTGCCTCACTGCCACATCCAAAGTCTCCTGCAACTACAAAATTAAATTTCTGTACGTTTGATGAAACTTCATTATTATCGGTGGCATGTGAGTAATTAATTAGGAAGACCAACAAAAATGAGAATAAAAACAAGAATATAAAACATTTATATGAATAGGAAGATACCGAAACTGCTGACAATGAATTCAAGATATTACCAATTGTCATATCAATATTAAAAACAAAGAGAACCATTTAATCCATTGTTAATCCTATAATCAGTCACAAGAACTGATTGTACATATATTGCAATAAGTAAAACTTTAAAACGTGCTATTACTCCCAAAGACAACGTTATAACTTTCTATACCAATATATACACTGTGATACAATTATCTAATTAAATCCAGGATGTTACCTATGTTTGTATATATATAATGTGATACAAGTATCTAATTAAACTAAATGAAGTGATATTTGATCATACGGTTAGACAAATGTATCAGAGTACTTATCTAATTGATTACAGAGGCATAGATATCCAATATTGGAAAAGTTTAGTTTCGCCATATTTGTTATAACTTTCTTGACAGTTTCTTCACTTATTCTAATTCTAAATTCTGCAAACAGTTCAGAATCATTTCAAAAAACTGATGGAAGTAATGCTAAAGTAATCTATGCATTTGTTGGAAAATGAGGTTCTAAGGGCTCAGGTGATAGGGAATTCGAAAGGCCGCACGACATTGCTTTTGATTCGAGAGGATACGTCTATGTCAGTGACAGAGAATTAGATAACATACAAAAATTTACACACAATGGCACCTTTATTCAGAAGTGGGGTTCCAAAGGGATGGCCGCTGGGCAATTTAATGTACCCTATAGTATAGGTATTGATTCGAAAGATAAAATATATGTAGTAGACAGAGAAAATCATCGCATAGAAAAATTTGATACAAACGGTACATATATAGCGCAAGGTGGTAACGGAAGAGGAAATTTGGACAACCAACTGAATAGACCAGAAGACATAGTCTTTTCACCTTTTGGGATATTTGTTACTGACACAGGAAATGACAGGATAATGAAATTTAACAGCAGTTTCATATTAGTCAACAAATGGGGGTCTAAAGGTTCTGGAGATGGTCAATTTATACATCCACACGCAATAGATGTTGATTCTAAGGGAAAAGTGTATGTTGGAGAATTAAATAGGCCTGGTGTACAGGTATTTAACAATAATGGAACCTTTTTGAAAAAATGGGGTTCAAACGGAACAGCGGACGGACAGTTTTCAATTCCACAAGAACACATAGCAATAGATTCGCATGATCGTGTCTATATAGTCGATGGGGAATCAAATCCAAGAGTGCAAATTTTTGATACCGATGGGCATTATCTGGGCAAAATTGGTTCTCATTGTAAAATTTCTACTGGTGAAGGCTGTATAGACCCAGATGGCCCGGGACCGTTAGAACTAGGTGATGGCCAATTCTCCAAGCCCGAACACGTTTCTATAGACTCTCTAGGTAATGTCTATGTAGTAGATAGAGGTAATGCAAGGATCCAAGTATTTGCTCCTGCATTGAAAGATTTTAGCAAATAGTTTTGAAAATTATTCTATATTTTACTAGAACTAACTCCTCTATTTGCTATATTTGTTACTGAATCGAGATAATGCTGATTTGGTTTTAGGCACACCATTATGCTTATCTAAATCCAACTTTGATATTTCAAAATCTTCCTAATGTAATGTCAGGTTTTTCGACATTATTCTTAAATAATTTCACTTTTCTAGTAACATTTCGAAATATACCAGTTTCGGCGTCAAAACATTGGTTAGATATTTGTATCAAATGACTTAACTACTCAATATGTTAAAATTACATTGTGAAACTTTTCGTAACATTCGGAATAATCATATTAATAATCACTACAATAACTAATTTAGGTTACCTAGCAACAGTAAATGCTGATAGGGATAAAGATTTCTGTTATGATCAAGTTGGTGACGGACACAACTGTTACGAAAAAGAGAAACGCTGTGAAAAGGCGCAGAAAAATGACGAAATAGCAGAGAGCCCTTGTTATAATCAAGACCGAAAATAGACTACAATACTTATTATTCTATTGAAACACCTAAATTAGATATTTGTATTAAAAAGTTTTAAATAAAAAAAGTCTGATAATCATAACCGTCCGTCTCAAATTCATTTTCGGGATAGTAGATTGATTGGTGCTTTCTTTCACCGGATACTCGCCAATCAATTTCTGCAAATATGCATAAGAGATTGTTAATTAATTAAGTAATGAATCAACAGAGTTGACTCAAATTAGAGTCAAGTACATTTATCAGTTCCACAAAATAACATTGGTAACATTATACGAATCTACTCTACAGTACAGTCCTTTAACATGATTTAACAAGTTCTACTAATTGAGGATTGTCCGTGGTTAAATTCTTAAAGTAACCATGACTCATTAGTTTTGAAAAAGTTTGATTTATTCCTGCAGTTATATTACCACCCCTGCAAGTCCCGTTTATTGCAAATGTATGCCGAATAACTTGATTGAGCCCGATCTCAAGGGTGGACGAGGAAATCTACATTTCGAATATAATTATACTGACCGTTATAACTTTATTCATTAGAAGGAACGCTCTTTTGCAGTTCGTAACTATGTAATTGATTACTTACCTCTATGACTAAATTGTCCAGACTAATTGGCTTCTGAGCAAATCCGTTTATAATTTCTTTATTACAATACTCTTGAAATAGTTTATC
>JAHEZK010000041.1 GCA_023251115.1 Nitrosomicrobium frigidum (SeqCode)
TTGGCAAGTCACAAATTGCAGAAATGTTGATAGATTCAAACATAGATGGAGTTACCTTTACTGGAAGTATTGAAATCGGAGCAAAGGTAGCTCGACGTGCTACTTCACGGTTAAAAAAATGTGTTCTGGAACTTGGAGGTAGCGACCCATTTATTGTTCTAGATGATGCCGATATTCAAAAAGCTGCGGAAGGAGCCATCAAAGGCAGATTTCTAAATTGTGGCCAAAGTTGTGTTGCATCAAAAAGATTCATTGTTTCAAGAAAAATCGCGAATGAATTTATTGAGTCTTTTGTTGAAAAAACTGAAAAACTAAGAGTGGGTGATCCAATGTCTGACAATACTGACATAGGGCCTCTTTCAAGTATGAAGAGTCTTGATAATATTGATTCAATGGTAAAGGATGCAATAAGTAACGGTGCTGAACTATTGACAGGAGGAGAAAGGATTGGAAGTATTGGAGCATTCTACAAGCCCACAGTTATTAAAAATGTAAGTCCAAAAATGAGAGTGTCAAAGGAAGAAACTTTTGGACCTGTTGCACCAATAATGATAGTAGAAGATGAAGCTGAAGCCATAAGTGCAGCGAACAATTCTGAATTTGGACTTGGTGGAAGTATCTGGACACGTGACTTAGATAGGGCTCAGAAATTATCAATGGAAATGGAATGCGGAATAGTTACCGTTAACAATATGGTTGCCTCTGATCCCAGAGTTCCCTTTGGAGGTATCAAGCATAGCGGGTTTGGGAGAGAGCTTTCAAGATATGGCATGCTCGAATTTGTTAATGTAAAGTCAGTTAGGTTTTATGATAAACTTGTGTATGAGCATCATGTTGAATAAGCTGACCCGGACTACTCAAAAAAAGACTCAATCCGCATAAGTTGATATTTTGTAGTTTTGATTCTAAATATCCCTTGAGTTTGACCTTTTTTCTCGATAAGTCTCCTCATTCTTGTCTTCTGTGATGAAACGCATACGAGCTAGCACGACTCGTGCATTCAAAATCTTGTAATAGTATGGAATCTAGTCAGAAACGCGCACTTTGACCTGCCAGTGAAATAATGGAGTTTTGTTATCCAAATTATTTTCAAAATAGGCATTTTGGCTAATATTTCTAGAAATTTGTAACTTAATTTAATTTCAACTCGCATTTTTTTGACAAAATATTTTAAGGCGGCCGGTGAATATTTGATAAAAAATGACTGAAAATCCAGAACTAGGCCTAGCTGGAATGTACAGAATCATAAAAAAATCCGGAGGAGAAAGAGTTAGCGAAGAAGCTGCAGACCAATTAAGAAGAATAATTGAAGAAGTCGCCACGAAAATTTCTAATCAAGCAGTAGATTTAAGTCTCCATGCCGGAAGAAAAACTATCAAAGCTGAAGATATACAACTAGCGGCAAAAAATTTGCTAAACTTAATACATTAGTTATTGAGAAATATTTACGTCGCTAGTTTGTCATGTTAAGGGATATTCTAATCGTAGCTCTAACCGGGATGCCAGGCGCTGGTAAGACTACGGTTGCAAACTATCTGCGTCATATGGGCATCCCACTTTTGATTATGGGTGATGTAATAAGAGAAGCTGCAGAGAGCCAAGGATTGGCGCCAACAAGCGACAACCTTGCAATTTTAATGATAAAACTTCGAAAGAAGAATGGACCAGGTGCAGTTGCACACTTGATTGCCAATAAAATCAATTTAATGAGAAAAGAGGACAACAAGTTGAACGTAGTAATAGTTGACGGAATTAGAAGCATGGCAGAAGTAGAGGTTCTTAAAGACATAGGAAATGTCAAATTGTTGGCTATCCATGGATCAACTTTCACGAGGTACACTCATGTTAAGGAAAGACAACGCTCTGACGTTCCCTCAAACATAGATGAATTTGACAAACGTGATAAGACTGAGATGGAAGTAGGAATAAGCAATGCCATAGCATTGGCTGACGAGACTATATCTAACAACGACATTACAATATCCCAATTGTGCGAACAAAGTTTCACTACGGTCCAAAAATGGATGCAAGAAAGTGGAATTCGAAGAAAGTAGTGGGTGATGATTGGTAGAAAAGAATATTGACGATATTCAAAATGAGAATGTTCAGCTCAAAGTAGAAACAGTTCTAAATCCTTCCGAAGATCCAGAAAAGGTAAAAAAATGTCTATTAAATATTGCCAATGGATGCAAACCCATACTTTCAGATGGACACATAGAAGCCACTTGCACGGGGATTCTGTCACTACACCATATCAGAGTTGGTGTTAGATCAAAATCATCCTTGGGTGTTTTGAGAAAATTGTTAGAATGGAATAGGAAAGGAAATCTCACCTGGTTTCTACTCAACAAACAAGCCGCATATGAAGATGTGATATCACTGGTTGAGAATTATGAGGAATCTCCGCTAGGGCCTATCAGAGTTACGATAATCAGCGATAGTTTGGACAGAATAATAGAATGGCTTTTGTCGAGTAGAGACAGAGAATAGACTAGTTTTCTTACATTTTAAAGACCTAATCATATCAATAACTTGATTAATACCAAGGAAAGGAACCCTAACATGCAATTGACAGAAAATCAGAAGACTTATGATAATACAACTTATGATTTTCCCTCATTTTCTAAAACATAATTTCCAAAATATTGTGATTCAATATCAACTATTTCTTTTCTGTCCTCGGCGGCAGAGTAATCTTCCAATGCGTCATGATTTAATTCAAGAAATGTATGACCCCACTTGAATTTATTTAGTAGTAATCGCGCATATTTCTTTTCTCCAAGTATGTAATAACAAGCTGACAGGGATTCAACGCTTGATAGTCTGCCTAGCCTAGCATAGTTGATTGGATTTCCCGCCAACAGTCCGGGTATTCTTCTTGGAATTCCTTTTCTCAAATATTTGTAATTTGTCAATACTCCTTGTGCCCTGTTCCAAGAACAATCAATTACGCATATGGATTGGACCAAAGTCTTATCAATTCTACAAATTACTTCATTTGCAAAAGGATTTAAGACAAGCATATTATGTTGTATGGATTTAGTGGGTAAAACGGCGCCAAATTTTATCAATTTCAAAGCGCTGCATTTTTTCGGATCATCTTGATTTAGCAAAAGCGCAAAGCATCGTATCAACTGTTGTTTCTATATGGTATGGTAATATCAATAAAACAGTTTCGAGTATTTTGAATTAATATTATGAATACAATCGTAAACATTAAAAATCATGAATTTTTGAAGTAATACAGTTGCCACAGTTAAATAAAATCACAGTTTTAGGTTCAGGAATTATGGGCCATGGAATTGCACAGATTTCCGCAATGAATGGATATCAAGTCGTTCTCCGTGATATAGAACAGAGGTTCTTAGACAGTGCAATGGATAAAATAAAATGGTCGCTGGATAAGCTCGTTGAAAAAAACAAGATAAAAAAGGAAGAATCTGAAAAGATTTATGGAAGAATAAAACCGATTGTGGAGCTTAAGGATGCATTAATTGATACTGATTTGCTTATCGAAGCTGTTCCAGAAGATCTAAATCTTAAGAAGAAGGTATATTCAGAAGTGGATCAATTTGCTGAAGAAAAAACTGTGTATGCATCGAATACAAGTACATTACCAATCAGTGAAATATCTCAATTAACAAGTAGACCTGACAGATTTATCGGATTACACTTCTTTAATCCTCCACAACTTATGAAATTAGTTGAGGTAATTCCAGGAGCAAGAACTGAGAAATCGATTGTAGACCTCGGAATCAATCTGGTAAAATCATTGGGGAAAGATCCTGTTTTATGTAATAAAGACGTTCCAGGATTTATTGTAAATAGAATATTCATACCGCTAGTCCATGAAGCAGCATACTGCCTAGAAAGTGATGGTAAAACTATGACACAAATTGATTCAGCCGTTAAATTTAAATTGTTTCTACCAATGGGAATATTTGAATTGGCAGACTATACTGGAATTGATGTTATTCACAAAGCGACTTTTGAAATGTACTCTCGAGATAAGAAAGTAATATATCCCCACCCTATGATTGCACAATTATTTTCATCAGGAAAACTTGGCAAAAAATCAGGAGATGGCTTCTATTCCTATGGAGACAAGAATTATGAAAGGGTTCCGTTATCTGAAGAGGAAGCAAAACAATATGACCCAATTAGAATGTTATCAGTCGCATTAAACAATGCGTCATGGCTTATCACGAATAATGTTTGCAATAACGAGGATCTTGAATTGGCGCTGAGATTGGGAATGGGGCTTAAAAAGGAGCTTTTTGAGATAGGAAAAGAGTATGGGTTTGAGAAAATAATAAATACTCTGAATCAATTGAAAAAAGGAAACGAATCATTTTATACTCCAGACCCTTACCTCGTTACTCTTTCAAAATAAGTCGGTCCTTCAACAATTGTAATTGATCCTAGGATTGTTGATTTGATTCAAAGTAGTCTGAAATAACTTTAACTGCAGAGCGCGCATTGTCTGAAGTCCGTATGAAGACTCGCTTCCTGTCATCCAGATACCTTCCTCCATAGTTTTCGGCGGTACCTCCACTGCTGGGTATTGTTACCAATATTTTTTTTAGCATGTATCCGACGCAAAGTTCTATCAGGGTACCAACGCCACCGCCTACAGCGATAATGCCATCTGCTGATGATGCTACCATAAAATCTCTGGCGTAGCCTATTCCTGTTGCAATAACCACATCACAGAATTTGTTTGCAAACTGCGCCTCTTCCTGAGGAATAATCCCTACTGTCAATCCTCCCTGTTCTTTTGCGCCCTTGCAGGCATTTTCCATGACGCCGCCAAGACCGCCGCAGATTAATACGGCATTTGCCTTTGCAATCTCGGTTCCTACCTCATATGCTATTTTGTTTGTTATCTCATTTGATTTATCCTGATTATATCCTATAACTGCAATCTGAAGCCTTTTCATCGTTTTCTCGATAAACTAATTCATATATTTATTATGATATTAGTTTGACGACTTTACTGATGCAATTTTAAGCCTAATTATGAAAATTTCAACTCAATCCGATTTTGTGAGCACTTTAAGAATGAAATCGAGAGTTAACACTCATAATTTTGATCAAGGTGCAAGAATAATATGTCTCGGAAATATCACAGAGATGAATGAATTACAGAATTAATGCCCCAAAATTAGCTGAAGAAGGGAAGAGAAAAATCTACTGGGCGCAGGTACATATGCCAGTTTTGCTCAATCTTAAAGAAAAATTACTATCCGAGAGTCCCTTAAAGGGTGTTAAATTTGCTGGATGTCTCCACGTTACGAAAGAGACTGGAGTGTTAATTCGCACGCTAAGGGATTTGGGCGCTGACTTAACTTGGTGCGGTTGCAATCCTCTGAGCACGCAGGACGATGTTGCCGCGGCACTAGTAGACGAAGGAGTCTCAATATATGCTAGCAGAGGAGTTTCAAACGAACAATACTATGATGATATTCATTCAGCAATGGGGATTAAACCAAATGTTACAATTGATGATGGAGCCGATCTGACTGTGGAAATGCATAACTCGGGAAATTTATCTGAGGTTTATGGCGGTACAGAAGAAACCACAACGGGAGTTGTTAGATTACGAGCGATGGAAAAAAATGGTAAACTCAAATATCCGATAATGGCCGTTAACGATGCTGAAACAAAACACGATTTTGACAATGTTTATGGAACAGGTCAGTCAGCACTAGATGGCATAATCAGAGCTACTAATATACTGATTTCTGGTAAGATTGTGGTTGTCTCAGGATACGGACACGTCGGCAAAGGCATTGCAAGAAGAGCTGCAGGACATGGAGCTAATGTAATAATAACTGAAATTGACCCAATTGCAGCGTTGAAAGCAAAACTGGATGGATACACCGTTTTACCCATGGCTTCTGCGGCCATGACTGGGGACTTATTCATTACTACAACAGGATGCAAGGATGTAATAAGAGAGGAACATTTCTTGAAAATGAAAAATGGAACTATACTAGCTAATGCAGGACATTTCAATGTGGAAATTTCAATTGACACACTCAAATCAAGCTCGGTTAAGGTAAAACAGATTAATCAGAATACAACAGAGTATGAACTTAAGAAAGGAAACAAACTATATCTCATAGGAGAAGGAAGATTGGTCAACCTTGTCGCCGCTGAAGGACATCCATCAGAGGTAATGGATATGAGCTTTGCCAACCAGCTACTTTCAGCTATTAAACTGATTCAAGTAAAAGGATCGTTATCTCCTGCCGTATATAATATCGAGAAGACGCAGGATCAACAAATAGCAAAAGCAAAATTGGAATCAATGGACATTAATATAGATACCCTTACTGAGGAACAACACACGTATTTGACCGGATTCAGCGAAGGGACGTAAGCGAATTTTTTTAATCAAACTTGCATTACATGATAGAACTTTATCAATCCACTTCGCTGCGCTTAAGTTCTTGTATTTATTTCTCCTAGTCAAGTAAAAAAAAGATTCTTATTTCAAGCTATCAATTATTTTTCTAGTCTCATCTAGACTAGATGCTTTAAGAGTCGCAATACGCACATTTCCTAAGGCGCCAGTTGAAAGTGACACTGACATTGCTATTTCGTCACTCGGTAATTCTGCAGTAATTACTGCATCATACTTTCCAAATGTGTAAAATATATCATCAAGCTTTCCACCTTTCTTCTCAAGATATGATTTAGAAGATTCAGCGCGCTTAATTGTGTCCTTAACGTTTTTGATTCCTTGATCTGTCCATCAAGATATTAATTGGGAAAATATTAATAAAATTTAGGATGGGTGGTCTAGGCTGGTTATGATACCTGTCTCACACACAGGTGGTCGAGAGTTCAAATCTCTCCCCATCCATTCGCTCCAATCGCGCAATTATTTTGGAACACTAAATTTATCGTTTGGTTGAGCATATTTAAAACGGAGTAAATTACCATTTTAATGCATCTAAATGCCAAAAATAGTTATATCCATAAAAAATATATGGTTTTGAAAAAGGAATTAAAATAGTATTGAAAAGAGAAGTTCTAAATTATCCTGATAAAAAGCAAGTTTCTCCGAAATCCAACCCCAAGTGGGGAAAAGAGGAAGAAACTGAGATTTTTAGTCAAAATGTGAAACTTTTTAGAAAGGGAAAGATAAGCGAAGATGATTTTCGTCGTTTTCGACTTCAACACGGAGCATATGGATCTCGTCTTCAGCAGAATTATAGCATGGTCAGAATCAAGGTACCTAGCGGCGAAATGACTCCGGAACAATTAGAGAAGATTGCGTCGCTGTCAGAAGCTTTTTCAATAGGTTCTGCTCATGTTTCGACTCGTCAAAACATTCAACTTCACTGGGTACAACTTGAAGATGTAAGCGAGGTAATGCGTGGTCTCGTTGAAGTAGGGCTCACGACAAGAGAGGCCTGTGGAAACACAGTCAGGAATGTTATGTGTAGCCATTTTGCAGGTGTCTGTCCGGATGAAGAATTTGATTCGACTCCTTATGCAAAAGCAATTGCCCGATTCTTTCTCAGAAATCCAGTATGCCAGAATTTGCCAAGAAAATTCAAAATCAACTTTGCATGTTGCTCTCAACATGGTTTAGTTAGGATCGCAGATATCGGTTTGATTCCCGCAAAAAAGGATGGAAACAATGGATTCAAGATTTACTTGGGAGGAGGTCTTGGTGCGGCGTCGTTTATAGGACACCAATTGGAAGAATTTACTTCGGAAGTTAGACTAGTATCTACATGCATGGCAGTGGTTAGGCTATTTGATAGACATGGGAATCGCGAAAATATGGCTAGAAATAGAATGAGATACCTCGTAAATGAAATGGGCTGGGAAAAATTCCAGAAATTGGTGATTAAAGAAAGATCAAATGTGGAGATGACGGTTTCACTTGAAACACTAGGTAGATACAAAGTGGAAACGGAACCGCAGGATATGAGGCAATTACCCAATGGTAAGAAATTACCACTAATTAATGAAAAAGTGGACGTTAACAGCGACCCGTATAAGAGATGGCTTCATACAAATGTGGTCTCGCAGAAGCAAAATGGTTACTTTGTTGCCTTTATTACTCTGGGCGCGGGGGATATAACGGCTAGTCAGCTTCGGTCGCTTGCAAAGACTATTCGTGATTACTCTGGTGAAGGTTGTGCAAGAAATACTCCGAATCAAAATTTTGCAATCCGGTTCATTAAAGCCAAAGACTTGCCAGAATTTTACAACGATCTTGCCAAAATTGGACTTGCAAATCCCGGGGCACTAACAATGTCGTCAGCGGTTGGATGCTCTGGTACTACTTCATGTAATCTAGCAATCACAAATTCTCACAGACTCGCAAAAGAAATACAATCGAAATTCATTGAACTCGGATTGGATACAGCAGATGATCTTCGGGATTCAACTATCAAAATAAGTGGATGTCCAAATTCATGTGGACAGCATGAGATTGCAACTATTGGATTTTATGGAGGAGCGTCAAGAGTAGGAGGAACTATGACTCCAACATATACGATGATGTTTGGAGGAAGAGATGGGGAAGATGGGCTGTTGGGTAGAACGGTAATGCGTGTGCCAGCTAAACGAGTTATACCTACCTTGACAAAAATAATTGAAATATACAGAAAAGAACGAAGTGAAAACGAATCGCTTTCGGTGTGGATAGGTAAATTGATTAATGGTCCAGTTAATGTCAAAGGTCAAATAAAGAATTTGGATGAAATAAAAACAGTTTTGATGTCGACAATTTCATTACCGAGTGCCGAAGAGGATCCAGAAGCCTATATGGATTATGGTAACGATATAAAATTTAGTGCAAAAACAGCAAAAGGAGAATGTGCAGCTTGAAATACAATACTAAGGAAAAAAAAACTAAAAATATTTTATCAAGGGATCATGAGCTCAGCAACACACATGATGTTGTAACAAGTTCAGATATTCTTAGAACTTTGATTAGGAAAAATTCAGTAAGAGTCGTAGATGTCAGGAAAGAGGATGAATACAGAAGAGAACATATCAAAACGGCAGTGTCTCTTCCACTTGCAAAGGTGCTTGAAAATGATTCTCCAGAAAGAATCGTTCATCTTTTGGAACAGTTGGGAATTTCCGATAAGACTCAGATTGTAGTTTATGATGATACTTTTGGCGCCCTTGCTGCGAGAGTTGCATGGACATTTCAGTACGTAGGGCATTCGAACACATCCTTACTCGAAACAACTTTTACCAAATGGAAAAGTTATGGATTTGAAACAGAAAAAAAAGTTAATGTATTTGCACCCGCTAAGCATTCGCTCAAAGTAAATGACGAAATATTTGCTAATTACGATGAGGTAGAGAAAGCAAAAAGTGAGCAAAATAAGATTTTAGTAGATTCAAGAGAACGCCTAAATTTTTTGAGCGAACATATTCCAGGAGCTACTAATTTACCGTATACAATGTTAGGAACAGCTGATTCTATATTAAGGGAGCCTCAAGAAATCAAGAGATTTATGGAAAATAGAGGGATTTCAGCAGATGACGAGGTTATCACATACTGTGGAAGTGTTGGAACTCTGTCAGGACTTGCATACTATGCACTGAGGATGGGTGGAGTTAAAAAAATTAGATTGTACTCAAGATCATTTAAAGAATGGAAAAAATTAGGAAAACCCATCGAAGAATTTAAGGATGCGAATTTCTGGGATCTCTCAGCAGAATAACCATATTTATTTTCCGCAAACCAACTTATTTTACATATTTATTCCGTTGTAGTTTTCAGATATTTTAAGAGTTTTATGGCATCACGAGCTTTTAGGCTGTCTCTATTTTTCATAATATAAGCTCTAAACTTTTCAAGTTCGTCATGAATTGATGGAAATCGCTGTTGGGTCAGCTTTATGATATCTTCATAGTTTCGGTATGGAAAATAAATTTTCTTTGCAACCTTTGCAAGCATTATTTTGGACTCTCTGCGGATAATTCCCTTTTTATACGCCAAAAAAAGATTGAACCTAATGTCGATCATGGCCTCCGACTGGAGGATGTTTTTATCTTGGACAAAGGTAACTGCAACTTCATCATCAGCATTTATGATACCATTCTTGTACAATTGAAAAATCTTGCCGATTCCTTTCATTCCAAATTTTTCTAATTCCACTGCCCTTAATGCACCCAGACTGGACGCGCCAATTAGTTCGATGTTTTTTCTTGTGGCAAGATGATATACTTCAATAGGCGATGGGGGATAATCGTGCAAAAATACTCCATCTATAAATCCTATAAATTTTCTTTCATCAGTTGCCTGCGATAATCTCAAAAAATCACCTTTCTTTGCAGGATCTCGATAGTCTGCATCTAATATCTTAATTGCCACCTCTCTGCTTAAAGTGGGCCCGAGAAATACTATTGGTTGATTCATATCCTGTACGATTCTCTCCCTCTTTTTCCGATGACAGCTTTGGTTATCTTGAATGTTTCAAGCCCAGGCACTATTGTTCTTACAACAGGGATCATAATTTTAGGATTTGTAAGATCAACTACTATTACCTGGTTCAAGCCATTGGAGGTTAACCTTGAAAGAAGAAATTTAATTTCATCTAAAATGTCATCATAAACATAAGATTTTATTTCTGAGAATTGAACAGAATTTCTTGATTTCATGAATTGCCACGTCTTTTTTTCATCACTATTGCTGTTGCCATAGGAGATTTTTCGGAGATCATCTCTTGCCCCCTGAATATTTGCGGCACGAGTTTGTGAAACTTCAGTGATTGCTCTCAACAAAGCTATTCTTGCATCAGGATGGGTTCCATGACCTTCTGCAAGATATCCATAATCTTCGGTAACCCATTCAATACTACTTGCATTAAATGTTGGTACTCCAATAGGCGACGTTATGTCCTTAATTATAAGTGGTATATTTGCATCATTAAATTTTCTTGCCAGGTCTGCGACAGGTTTAAAATCAATATTTGAAATATCAACATCGGGATAATTGAAATCATTATCTACGAATTCTTTACCATCTACAGGATTTATTTGTATTCCATTGTCTGACAAATATCTTGTTATTGATCTTAGAATACTATACGGTAATGCACTTGAATTTAGTTCCGCCAGACTCGTGGCATCTCTCTCAATAACTTCACATAGTGAATGACAAATCGCTTCCTCTAACACGTTCCCTGATGCAAGACCATTAGTATGATGATATGCAAATGGATTTACTGCTGGGGGTTTTGGAGTGTACCTAAATAATGCGAGGGGCGCAGGGATTAGAATCTGCTCATTTTGTATCAAATCGTAACCTGGTAGGAAATCCATAATCATCTCTTCATCGTATTCAAATAACGTTGGTTCAACCACATTAGTAGGATAAAGTGTGTTTGACATTTTTGAAACGTCTTTAAAAGATCCTTGAATCATCTTTTTTTGATTATTAGATGGCAGGGAACTATATCTTTCAATACTTTCCATCAATGCGCTTGCCTTTGCATCCAACTTAGTAGGACCCTTTCCACTATAAACCCAAATATAATCCTCGGTACCAGGCAAAACAGCTGAAAAATTCGGTATCCCTAGAACATCCATATCCGTTATATCTGCGAGGCGTGTTATTCCAATATCTCGAGAAATTGGAAGAATGGTACTTAGGGTCTCCTGTACTGATTTTGTTCTGGATGATACTTTACCTTTCAATTTCATCTGGCTTCCGAGCAAAATTGGCTCAAGCTCCATAGGAGATTTGAATAATTAGGTATCAATATCAATTTTACTAAAGTTAGAAATACCGGAAAATAATATAGTTAGATAACTTGGAATATACTGCTAACGATTTAAAGGCCTTAAGTGATATTGTTCATCTGGCCCATTTGGACCCTGAGTTTAGAATAGAATTTTTCAAAAATCCTAAAAAAACCTTGGAGAAATATGATGTATCAGATAATGCAAAAATTCTAGTTTTGAAATTTTTTAATGAACTGAAAATTTAGATTAGATTGGATTAGATTCATTCAAGAAATTTTGGTTATCAATCAGTTAGTAGGAAGATAAATGTACCCCGTTTCTGACCCACAACTAGTCATTGATAGCCGTACACTCAAATGTACATCTCGTAGTGCACTCTCTACCGGGGCTACTTGTCAACTTACTCAATTGACCAAGTAGAAAGAAGATTGTGTCAATTCATTATAAACATTCTGCTTAAATTTGTAGTAGTTCTGTAAGATCAAGATCAAATGCAGCAACTGGCATTTTTATTTTAAAACTATCTATTAGTAAAGGTGAAATTTCTCCTATTTGCCCTACTGTTTTTCCCTTATAGAATATGTCTGCACTTCTACCGCTAATGAATGATGAATGTTCTGCCGCCTTCGTTTCAAACGCAGTGCCAAGACAAATTTCCATTAGTGTCTGAAGTATCCCTTTAATTTCAGTAAAGGTAACTCCATTAAAAGCAGTAGTGCAACACAAATTCCACTTTTCAGAATTTTCCTGTTCAGGAAGAAAAACCTGTCCTATTTCGAACAGTTTTTGTGGATATTCCTCATGAATATTCTTTGATAGTGAAAATAACAAGGATGGCAGAAGTGATCTTCTTAAAACATCATGTTCTTCGCTTTTGGAGTTGTTAACTGTAAAGAAATCAGATTTTTCAATTTTCATCCTTCTGAGGTGGATATCATTATTGCTTAAAATGAAATTAATATTTTCAATTAATCCCATGCCCACCAAGGCCTGGCGGATTTTATCAAAATAATGATTTTGTCTGCTCTTATTACCATAAAGTGTAAATTCTGGTAGGGTAGATTCTATGTTATAGATACCGTAGCCAATCGCTACTTCCTCCACAATATCCATGGGATTAAAAATATCTATCCTATAACTTGGAACTATGCAATTAATGTTACTTTCAGCAGTAACTTTAGCATCCAATCTGCTTTTTCGCAGGCAAAGTATCACATCCTCGTTTGAAAGAGATAGGCCTAGTTTCTTATTGATGTAATCTGTCTTAATGTTATTTAACCTAGTATTTTCCATTGAATTGAAAGAAGTTGTAGTATTGCTATCCTGATTAATAGAGACAGTTTCTAAGCTGAATCCAATGTCAGCTAGTGTTGCCGCTATATTTGCCAAAAGCTTGTCTATGGTTGTCTTGTCAACACCAGTAACTTCTACTAACAAATTTTTAACTCCTCCCTTAATTCTTGTATATTCAGCATTTATGACAGGGGGGAAAGATAGCAAATTTCCCCTGGAATCCATTAAGACAGGATATATGGACCCTAGCAACAGATCCCTAAATTTTTTGCCTGACTCGGTTTTCTCTAACACTTCACTCAATGTCAACGAAGAGGAATAATCTAGTGGTGTAAAGCTCAGGTTACCTGGTCTTGTTGTTGAGTCCAATGGATATT
>JAHEZK010000042.1 GCA_023251115.1 Nitrosomicrobium frigidum (SeqCode)
AGAAAGAAGGAAAATTAATTTTAATTAATATTATTATTATTATTCCTAAACCGATACTAAAAAAGTAGGTTAGGGCTTGTCTTTAGACTTTGTACCTATGTCTATCGTTTGGTCTATGTCTGAAATGAAAATTTTTCCTTCTCCTGCAAGACCTGTACTAGTACTTGCTAGTATCTTGTTTACTACTTGTTCAACAAGCGAATCATCTACAACAGTAAAGATAGTTAAATTGGGGTTAAATTCTGGGGTATAAAGAGAAGTTCCCCTTCCCGAATGAACTGCTGCCGGAGGATTCAGTCCTCTTCCTTTTGAATCATAATACGTAAAACCACCGATGTTCAATTCTTTCAATGCAGAAAACGCATCTGACATTTTTGACTGCGGTATAATCGCCTCTATTTTTTTCATAGTTACTAGTGTATTCTATTACTTTTATTAAAATTTTCTTGTCCAAAAATCAATTTTAGACAAGATCGGATAAAAAGATCTTTAAAATCATAAATCAAAGTCGAATAAAATTAGAATTGTCGGATTATTCCGAATGAATTACTGCGTTTTTTCTATTTGTGTATATCCCCACGACTATGACCGCAATTCCAATTCCTATTATAATCATGTCCGCAGGGATCAAAACTGCCGCTACCTGATTAACTGTACCATAAACCCATAACATGATGCCGAAGAATGTTAGAGATATTCCGGAAATTACTTCTCCGTTAAGTCCAGTCCCAACCATAATAAATATCCATAATGCCTATAAATAAAAATCATTTCATTCTACACAGCTATTCGGATCTCATCCTCTCTGACCGTTTTTTCCACGCAAACAGCATGAAAATAAACGGAATAGTCATCACTGTAGTTGCAATAAGAACTGGTTGAACAATGGCCATGTCTACCGGTATTCCAATCGCCATGAAGTAGGGAAAAGGATAAAGTCCAGACACAAAGAACCACAAAGCAACAATTAGCGCTATATACGGCAGGTTCCTTTTGAGAAAAGAAGAATTTTCTACCATGACAGAACTACATCTTGTACATCGTGTTCCCTTGCGGTTTGTACATGACGAGCAAATTACTTTAGAACATATGATACACGATCTATCACCGAACCTAGAGCCACATATTTCACAATTTTTCAACTAGCAAAATAATGGACGACGATATGTAATAATGTTTTATTCATTAGAGACTTGAACTACCATTGAAAAGAATTATTCTAAATCATAATTATTGCCTTCTAGGCTATTTCCAATCTAGCCAGTTGTGTTTTGGTTGATATCTCGTAGAGACGGCGGTGTTAACAAGATGCTTTGATTCTTTATTACTTCATGTTTGGGCAATCCATATTCGTCTCTTAGCTCTGCTTGTTGAACATTAATTCTTTCGGCGGAAAAAGACGGTCCTATGTGACCAAACATTACATATGCGATAATAACTCCTGCCAAAGATAGGCCCATTACGAGTATACTCAAGGCTACACCCTTCATATGGAAGTATCCTCCTGTATAATGAATCTTGTCGTCGTGGGCGGACATCAACAGAGTAACTTACAGAAGTACATAAAAGTATTTGGATTGATAATGTAAATAAATGCAGGGAACTGCAAATAAATAAAAACTTGAATCATCGTATAGGGAATGATGATTGAAGAAAAATTAGCATCTATTGGTGTAACGTTATCGAACCCCACACAACCCATTGGTTCCTATGTTCCTATTTTGCAGAGCGGAAAGTTGATTTTTGTATCAGGACAAATTCCGCTGGTCGCTGGATCCTTGCCAGAGAAGTATGTAGGCAAAGTGTCAAGTCAGGTCTCCATCAATGATGCAATGGATGCTTCAAAACAATGTACAATAAACGCACTCGAGCAGATAAGAAAATATTTGAATAATTTAGAAAAAATATCTAAATTTGTGAAGATAAGTGGTTACGTAAATAGTGATCCCTCATTCAAAGATCACCCAAAAGTTATCAATGGAGCATCAGATTTTCTGCTTGAGGTTTTTGGAGAAAAAGGAAGACACACTAGAGTCGCCATCGGGGTCAATAGCCTTCCACTTGATAGCGTCGTAGAGATTGACATCCTATTTGAAGTAGCCTAATATTTAGAAGCCAGACAAAACCATAACTTTGGTTCTCGAATATGTCTCATACTGTTAGGTCTATTATTGGATACCTAACATGTTTTTTATACAGAGAATAGAACAAATAAGAAAACTCTTATTTACCGTTTGTTAATTTTCATATTAATTGGATATACTAGAAGGAAACAGCCTCGCAAAAAATCTTTTTGAGAGGTATTCTGCTAATTCTCGCAATTGGAAATTTGCTGTTTCTGTATCTCAACTGAACGGAAACTTTTATGATGCTATTGTAAGCAACCCTAATGAGGTATGGCAACTGAAAATTGATTCTATCTACAAGCCTAATCCTTTGATAGTAGGAACAAAGGTTGATGTAGACCCGGCCAAATACAATGATAGCACCCATATGCCATTTGGGTATAGAAAATTGGATCCAAATAAAATTGGAAAGTTCTTATCCAATGTTGGTGAAGATGAAGACACCAATGCCCTAAGTTCCTATATCACTTCTTTAATTTCATCAGCGGAACCTGAAATACCGATTCCCAATAACAGTTACGCATACGGACCATTCCTATTTACACAAAAAAATCCTCTCAAAGTTGATGAATATCAGAAAAAAGTTTCGGACAGATTGGCAAGCAGGCTCAAGGATAAACTTAGAGTACTCTATTCCAGCTACGGTTGACTTTAAGTACAAATATTATCTTTCTAACCACTGGACCTAAAACAGAGTAAACAGTATTTCAATCTAGATTAATACTACTTCTTAGTAACTAGAGAAAATGGGGTCGGCCGGATTCGAACCGGCGGCCTCCAGCGCCCAAGGCTGGCATCATACCAAGCTAGACAACGGCCCCGTATCTATGGTTTAGCAATTGCCATATTCCAAGCATAATTTTAACTTTGAGATATTCGATTGTTAAATTGCATGGGCCCGAGCACTAGAGAAATGGTTCATTACACTACCATGCGAGTTCAGGTTTTCCAACCAGCCTGGAGTTCATCAATATCTCTAAATATGTTTAACTTTGAATTTTAACAGTTGGATATCTTTGAGAACTATGTCAAAGCCGGCAAAATAGCTTCTGAAGTTAGAGAATATGCAAGGACACAGGATCATGCTGGCAGAACTCTCAGCGATATATGCAATGACATTGAACAAGAAATATTCAAAAAAGGGGGAGAGCCAGCTTTTCCTGTTAATGTTAGTTTGAACGATATTGCAGCTCATTATACCGCAGTACCTAACGATCCAATAACGGTCAAAAATAGCGACGTACTTAAGATAGACGTAGGAGTTCATATTGATGGATATATTGCTGATACGGCAGTGACAGTGAGTTATGATGCAAAATATCAAAATTTAATTGATATTGCTCAAAAGGCTCTTGACGAGGCAATCAGTATTGCAAGGTCAAATACAAGGGTTTCTGACATAGGTAGGATAATAGAAAAAACAATCACAAAATATGGCTGTAAACCGATTCAAAACTTAAGCGGGCATTCTCTTGAACGATATACCATTCATGCTGGAAAGTCAATCCCAAACATTTGGACAATAGGACACTCCTTCAACTTGTCAGTAAACAACGTATACGCAATAGAGCCATTTGTGACGACAAAGGATGGTCAGGGCATTGTTTACGAAGGTAGAGTCCGGAACATTTACGGGCTTGCTTCGCGGAAACGAACAAAGGACCAAAAACTAGACGAATTTCTTGAATATTTATGGAATAAATTTAAGACCCTGCCCTTTGCTCTAAGATGGATTGTCAAAGAATATGAAGAAAAAGAGGCACTGTTGTTTCTTGAGACACTGATAAAAAAGAAAAATGTCCATGCTTATCCAATATTGGTCGAAGGGGCAAATAGAATAGTTGTTCAAGCAGAACATACAATAATTCCTCAAGAGTCAAATACAATAACGATTACAAAGTAAGCAAACAAAGCAGAGTTGGACAAAAGTAGATATCAATATGCTAACTTCTCAGATGGCCTTGCTAAATTGTATATGTAATTGTAATAAAAATAATAAATACCAGCTTGAATTAATTTGTTGTATGAAAGCAAAGACAGTAATCTACGGTGCATATTTTGCATTAAAACTTTGGTTTTACCGGAAAATAAAGGGCAAAAAGTCAAGGCCAGAAAAAGAAATTTCAATGTAACTGTCCTATTTTCTTTAACTCTTAAATCCAATTCTTAAAATGTCCATCGAATAATTAAATTACTTATGGTCGAGCCCGATATTTCAGAACTTACTGGAATATCTAACATATTTGAAGATGATTGGACACGGACAATCTACTCTGTAGATGCAAGTCATTGTTGTGTTAAACCTATGGCAGTAATTTTCCCCTCGGACAAATACGATATACAGGAAATATGCAGCTACGCCTATTCTAGGGAAATACCAATAACTTGCAGGGGGGCTGGCACAGGGCTATTGGGTCAATCATTATCCAGTGGTATTATATTGGATTTTACTAAAAAAATGAACAAGATACTGGAAATTGGGAATAATTACGTCATCGCCCAACCAGGGGTTGTAAAGGCGGTATTAGATAAGGAGCTTGCAAAAAAGGGCAAATTTCTTCCACCTGATCCTGCTAGTAGTAACTATTGTACAATTGGAGGAATGTTATCCAACAATTCAAGTGGGCCACATGGATTGGGTTATGGAAGCATAATCAATTACGTCCAGAATGTTGAGATGGTGTATGGGAGTGGAATGTTGGGACATGCTGATTGTAATGAGTATGATGAAAAAGTTAGTAAAATGTTAAAATTTATTTCATCACTCAATTTTGATTTAAAAAGTTATTATCCTAATGTTAACAAAAATTCATGCGGATACCGTTTAGACGCTATCTTTGAAAAAAATAAAGTAAACCCCCAAAAAATATTTGTTGCATCGGAAGGAAGTTTGGCAGTTGTGACGAGCAGTAGGATGTCCATATTAGACATTCCAGAAAAAAAGTGCCTTGTAATACTTAGATTTGAAAATATTTTAGACGCTGCTATAGCAGTGCCATCAATTCTTGAACACAAACCTGTTGCGATGGAATTATTGGATAGGGGGAGTATCTTGGAAGGATGGAGCGGTGGCGATTGTGGAGATAGTAACGCATGCATTATGTTTGTTGAATTTTATGGCAGCGATAATTCTATCTATGACAAAGTTTCCAATTTTGAACTTGCGATGCGTGACAGAGTAAAAATTCTTGAAAGTGGCTACGATCAAAAAAGCGTGGATAGGGCATGGAATGAAAGAAAGAATTCATTGAATAGCGCCATGAAAAAAGGAATGGGATCCAGAAAACCTGCGGGAATAATAGAAGACACAGTAGTACATCCAGATATTCTATACTATTATCTAATCTTTCTTTTAAAAGCACTTGCAAAATACAATTTGGATTACGTGGTATATGGTCATGCTGGGAATGGGAATTTACACCTTCGACCTTTTATGGAATTGGGTTCAAGTTGCTCTAATTCATTGATGCATGTTCTAGCCTCTGAAGTTTTTAGCTATGTTACTAAAGTACGAGGTTCCATTTCCGGAGAACATGGAGATGGAATGATCAGGACTAAATTTGTACCCTTGATGTATGGTGAGACAATGTATGATGTTTTCAAACAAATAAAATTGATTTTTGATGATAAAAAAATCATGAATCCCGGAAAGAAAATATTGTAATTGATTTTTTAATATTCTAACGATTCTGTTGGCGACGATGGATTGATTGTAACTTTGACAATAGCATTTTTGCGACAAATACTATGGACTGGGATCAAGATTTTGTTTTTTTAGTTTGTACCAAGTACCAAATCTAAACATCAAGATACCTCCAGCAATGGTGAGCAGAGATATGACCAGAGTTTGAGGAGAAACTACACTCCTTAACATGCCAGGAGCTGACGAGGAATATTCGCAATCCGCGTTATTGATGCAAGTTTTGTGAACAGGAAAAATTATTATTACCAGAACCAGCAAAACCAAGATAAACGTTCCTGCTAATGAGCACACAGCCCCAGCTTTTATTATTCTGTCAATTTGCCTGATTGCCAATTCTATTCAAAAAAGGACATTCAATTCAATTATTGATTCTCTTGGGATCTATTGTAACAAAGCTATAAGATTCATTTTTTGAAACTCGCTCAAATTTATTGTTGAAATACTGGTATGGAATCGTTTCATACACGTGTTTATCCCATAGTTCATGTACCATATCAAAATACACCTTCCGTTTTTCGCCTTTCATTCTTAACATTTCATGTGTAAGAATATGTGAAATTTTTGCACAATTCTTATCTGCATAAAATTTCATTCGATCCAAATCAGTTTGGGGATCCTTAGATCTCTCCCAATAGGCTATTCCAAAATTTTCTGAAGAATAACCCTCCGTTCGGCAATCAGTCCAAAATGGCTTGAAGTATGTGAGGTAAAAATGATAGGTAGTCTTATCTCTTTCAGAATGGTCTCTCGACAAGTAAGAAATTGACATCCTGTCAAATAACCTTCCGGGAATTACAGGAAGGATATCGGCCTTTATTTTTAGGCTAATGTCAAATGATCTTTTTATCCAATTGTGGAAAAATCTTGACATCAAGGAAACATAATACCAATCCTCATTTTGCAATCTAATCCAATCTTCACTTTTTGCTACATATATGAAGAAGAGAGTAGGATTTTGCAATGTCCACAATTATTGCAAAATGTGCAAATAAATACTAATGAATGATGCAATTTTATTCTTGGCTTATTATTCCATTAAAGCAGTACATTATTGGCAAATAAAAATGACGGGTCACACTTTAATTAAATGACGATAACAATGACAGGTCGCAAAACTTATACACTCAATTTTAGAACCATTAAAAAGCGATGCTAATGTGGGGTCGTAGCGAAGCCAGGCATCGCAACGGGCTCCAGATCTAACAAACAGGGCTTTATTAGAGAATGATACCCGTGGATCGAGGGTTCAAATGTTGTGTTAAAAAACACAACAGAATACATCCCTTCGGCCCCATTTTAATTTGCTAAAAAGTATATTGGTATCGGGCTATTTGGATAATAGTGCAAAATTGGCCATAATTACAGCTAACCGGTATATTTCCGGATTTGCTCGTGCTTGCACTAACTAATTATCTTAGACATTCTTCAATTGCTCTGTAGGATCCAAATGTTCTCTGGGCTTCAGGGATATGCTTTTGAAGCGCCTCGCTAGCAGATTCTATAAATAATGACATTGGGTCTTGCTTTTTGAATAGTTTTAGAAATGACTTTTTAGGATTATTTAGCTTGTCAAAAAAGAAGGTCGAACTGTCTTCTATTATAACATCTGCTTCGCTACAAGATACTCCATGCTTTATTAGGTGTTTTTCCAACTTTGCGGCAAATCGTGCAAAGTGCACCGAGTATGTATCCTGATCTAAATTTGGCAATAACAACTATGTATCCAATACATAATATTTAAAAATTTTTTATTTTAATCAAACTAAGGCATAGTCAGTCCTCAATTTTTATTGATTGCTACCTTGATTCTTTGACCTGCTAAGTGTAAAAAGGAAACTTGCAGTATCTTATGACCTTATTTCTTGTTACTTGATTTACAATTTGGGACTATCTCTTGATTGGGTAATGCTAACTTTTTAAAGATTAAACATGATATATTGCGCTGCTGTCTACTCTTCTTTCTGTTAAAAAATGCTGTCACAGATTTGCATATATCTGTAAGGTGGGGAAGGGATTCGAACCCTTATAGATTCGCTAACTTCATTGTGATTCTGCAGGCGAACGCATAGCCGCTCTGCCACCCCACCATAAATAAGTTTGACAAATTTTCTCAATTTAAAGCATTGTCCAGATAAATAGTTACAGTAAGATACGAAGGATGCAGACTTTAGAATAATCTAGTCATTGACTATGGTTCTACAAGTTTTGTGAATCGCTTATCGATTGGATTATATTCGCATCCCATCGGACCACAATATCTCCCCACATATTCTGCCTTTGGTCTGTACAAAGCTGGTTTGGGTGCGGCTTCTGCAAATTTTTCTTCAATCACATGAGAGGTCCAACCTGAAATTCTCGCAATAGCAAAGATGGGAGTGAACAAATCCATAGGTATTCCCAGGCTGTAGTATAACGACGCACTGTATAGGTCCACGTTTGGATATATCGACTGCTTCCTAGTTTGGAGAAAATATTTTTTGGACGTCTTTTCAACTTGCTCTGTCATATCAAACCATGGGGTCTGGCGCTCTTTGTTAACGGTCTTTGATAATCGATACAAGACCTCGGCCCTAGGGTCCGTTGTTTTATAAACTGCGTGGCCCATACCCATAATCTTATTTCCACTTTCCAGCCCCTCATTTACCCATTTTTCGACGTTGTCTATTTTACCGATTTCTAAAAGCATTTTCATGACCTGAGTATTTGCACCTCCATGTAATGATCCTGAAAGTGCTGCTATTGCTCCTGTTATAGATGCATACATATGGGATTTTGTAGATGCTATCTCTCTTGCAGCAAATGTCGAAGCATTGAAACTATGTTCCGCATGAAGTATCAAACAAATATCAAATATTTTTGCTTCTTCATGCTTGGGTTTAGTACCAAACAACATATACAAGAAATTTTCTGCGTTTGTCAAATCAGTAGACGGTTTGATAATTTCTTTTCCGCTCCTTATCCTGTCCCAGACTGCGACAATAGTTGGAATTTTTGAAATAAGCATTTTTGCTCTTTTTATATTCATTTCCCTAGAATCATCTTGTATATCAAGATCATAATCTGGCAACTGTGAAATACACGATTGAAGTACATCCATCGGAGAAGCTGTGACCGGTCTATTCTTCAAGTTTTGGTATAATGCTTCTGGAATCTCTCTATTCTCTTTCAAATACAAAGTAAATTCGCTCAAATCTTCCTTTGTGGGGAGATCGCCAAAAAGTAATAGATATGAAGTTTCTTCAAAAGTAGAATGAGTTACAAGGTCTAATATATCATAACCGCGATAGATAAGTTCTCCACGTTCGCCATCAATTGAACATATCCTTGTATCTGCTACTACTATGTTTCTCAAGCCTATGTTCCTAGCATCTATGTTTCTCATTCCACTCATTGTCATATATCACGTCAAATTAATATATTAAATTAATCCCGTGAATTTAAAAGACATCAAAAGAGTTAGCTTGAAATGTATTCAAAGTCACTTTTCAAAAGGCACTTTGAATGGCCAATTCAGTGCGAATTATTGTTTATCGAGTAATTTTGCTACTTGTCTAATTTATTATTAACAATTATTTCTAAATTTGTTTAGGTCTGAAATTGATTTGACCTGATTTGACCTGATTTGATTTGGAACTTTGGTAATTGTATTTTGCAAGCAACAACGCTAATGAAATAGGTATTAGCGCTGGACTCGATCCCTTCTGAGATATCTATATTGATAACGTCTCTGTTAGTGTCGATCGTCAATATGTTTCAGGCTGGAGGAACAATTGCTCTCACAGAGAACTTCTTGAAATCATAAGTTACTCCGTTTGATTTGAATATTATCATGGGAGAGCCCCACGTTACAGCTGCACCAGCACTTTTTCCATTGCAATGTGTCATGTCATTACCCCAATTTGCTTTGTCTACCATTTCTGTAGCCTTTTGCCAATTATTGTTGTTATCTTTGTCTACGTAGGATTCGAGTTTTACGCTACCGTCAGGAAGATTATACACAACTCCCTTAAACCCAATCCATTTATCCATGGTTGATCCAATTGTTATTCCGGAGTAAGGTTTAATGTCATAGTTTACATGCCACATTTCTTTTTTGAATTTGAATTTTCCGTTTGTAAAGTCGATATTATTGTGGTATGATGAACCGCCACAACCCTCGTGGACATTATTGCTGTGTCTAACACTTCTTGATACGAGAGAGATTTCATCTCCGCCGCCGGATGCAGAAAGAACCTTAACGTAAATTGTTATTTCTACATTCTTCCAGTCTGTTGGTTTGTAAAAGTATCCAGTTTGGGCCAGTCTTGAATAGTCATACGTAGGAAGGCTTGATCTAACTTCGTCTGACGGCAATCCCGAACTCTTTGTAAATGCTAGCATTCTTGTTGTCCCCGGCTGAAGGTGCCAACTCCCATCTGAATTTTTAGAAATCTCAGCTCCGTTTTTATCAAACTGACTATCCACGGGGTTTGTCGGATTGAAGAACCATGTTTCTCCCCCTGACAAAGTAGGATAAATCATCTTGACTCCATCGCCGGCCCCTGTATTGTCTCCTGTACCTCCATTTCCTGTTGTTGGAGGTGTTGTTGGAGGTGTTGTTGGAGCCGAATTTTGTATGCTTGATTTTATTTCAGTAATGCTAGCATAATCATTTTGATTGTTACCATTGACTGTAACTTTTACATATCGCCCATTGGTAATAGGGAAAGAATATTTTTCAAGGTTTAATGTAGTGCCACTACTCTTGCTCGTAAGTACATTTGTAAAAGTAGCACCATCTTTGGAAGTAGAAATGACAAAGTTGTTCTGTCTCTCATTTCCCTTGTACCATGCAATATTTACACTGCAAATGTTTTTGCTTGCTCCTAAATCGACCTGTATCCATGAACCTTTTCCATTATTAGACCACCTGGTATTGAGATTGTTGTCAAGGACATTTGATGCAGGAAAGCCTGTTTGACTTGCTGATGCTTTAGGGCTCTTGATTGTTACAGTGGTACATTGAGTTTGTTGTGGTTGGCTTGAAGTGGTCGTTTGCGCTTTTACTTCAGTAACACTTGCATAATTATTTTGAGTGTTACCATTTACAGTTATCTTTACATATCTGGCGAATGTAGTGGGTATTTGATATTTTTCGTAAGTTAATGTGTTTCCAGCGCTCTTGGATATCAATACATCCTTGTATGTACTGCCATCAGCAGAGGTAGATATAATAAAATTGTTTACTCTTACGTCACCCTTGTACCATGCTATGTTGATGCTGCAAATGTTTTTACTCGATCCCAGATCAAGTTGTATCCATGAGCCTTTACCAAAAACGGACCATAAAGTATTGAAATTATTGTCAACTACACTATTTGGCGGGAAACCTTGACTACTTCCACTAGCAGAAACGCCATTTATGTTTGTGTTAGCACATGTGGACGTTGTGGTTTCAGCTCCAAAAGATGGATGAATTGTTTGTGAAAATATGAAACTTGATACTATCAATAAGAACAATGCAGATCTAACAAAAAGACTAGACAATTTTATGCAGTCACCTCAATTTTGATTTTAAAAAGTGAATTGCCAGCAGAATAAGAATATGTCAAGTCAACATTTCCCGAATAAATATAGTATATCAAGTCATAATCATGAATCATTGCAAAATTATTCTTAATACATCTTATTTATGCAAGACTAAGATTTTTACTTATAATACGTTATGAGTCAGTTAAACATAATACTCTTTAAATAATTTTTACGATATTTATCTATTGTAAATAGTGTTACTCTTTACAGGAAATTTAAATAGAACAATCTTACCTGAAAGATTGAAAGTGCAGCATAGAAAAGAATGAGATGTATCATGTGCAACCAAAAGAAAAATTACAGAAAACTAGGTGTTTGGATTCAATACAGCCCTTCCGACTATTTTCCCTGAACGCAAATCCTCCAAAGCCTGATTTGCCTCATCCAGCTTGTATGTTCGATTCACTACGGATCTAATCGCTCCTGTTTTGGCCAAATTAACAAGATCTACTAGGTCATTAAAACTTCCAGTATACGCTCCCGTGATGTTAAGACCTCTTAAGGGCACTATTGGTAGACTTAATTCTAAGGCTCCTCCAAAAAGTCCAACCATCACAAGTTTGCCTCGTTTTCTCAACATGTTAATTGAGATTGGCGCAGTACGATTATTGTTTACAAAGTCTATCACTGCTTCTGCTCCCAATGAGTTGGTGAGCCTTTTGATATCCTCCACAGGATCAACCTTGGAAGAATTTACGACTTCGTGAGCGCCCAGTTTTTTTGCTTCAGACAATCTCTTGTCGTCTACGTCCACAACTACAATTCTAGAATTAGTTATTGCTCTAGCCAGTTGAATAGACATTAGACCCAATCCACCAGCTCCTATAATTACAATTGACTCACCAGGAGCTACCTTTGCCTTTTTGACAGCGTTATATGCAGTCAGGCCAGAACATGCCAGCGACGCAGATGAATTTACATCCATATTATCAATTTTCACAAGGTATCTGAAATTGGGAACAAGGACAAGCTCGGAATATCCACCGTCTCTGTAAATTCCGATTGTTCTAGGAGTATCACAAAGATTTTCTTGGCCTATTCTGCATGCTGGACATGAACCCTCGCCTATCCAGGGGTATACTACTACCTTGTCTCCCACGCTAAATCCGCTAACTGATTCTCCAATTGCTTCAATTTTACCAGATATCTCATGGCCTGGTGTAATTGGAAATTTTACTCCCCTATCTTCAACTTTTAAAAAAGTACCTGCAGCTCCTTCATATCCTCCTTCCCACAGATGAATGTCACTATGACATACACCTGACGCTTCAATTCTAATCAAAACTTGAGTATCTCTTGGTTTTGGGTCAGGTAGGTCAATAATAGAAAGTTTCTCTTTAATCTTAACTATTTGAGCCGATTTCATTTCATTATTGCAATAATCGTCAAGGTATTAAAAGAATTCATTTCTCATCTGATTTTCTTGAATAGGCCGAAAGTTAACATCCCTTAATTTGAATTATAAAATCCATATTGGGCCTGAAACGCTTCGAAACGAAATGACAGATTTATTTCAAAGTCTTTCTAATATTCCTTGGGTGCTAATGAGGTGAAGGAAGAGCCGTCTGAATTCTTGATGAAGAAGGTTATGAGTACCGAAGCATCCAGTAAGTATCAAATCTAATTCACAAGATGAATTATATGTAAGGAAGTCCAACTCTTAGTAGGACTGTATATCGTGGAAATGATAGAAGGCATTCAGGTGTTATTTGACGAACAAAAGAATTGCTAGTATCGTAGATGACGATTTATATTTTGCGCATTTCCATACTGGTTTAATAACAAAACATCCACAGATGTCCACAATGAAGAGAACAATTACAGAGATTATTTGAATCTGGTGTATCAGCAATGAGTCAACATTCCGTCTGCACATATTGTCTGCATCCTAAAAAGGAGCATGT
>JAHEZK010000043.1 GCA_023251115.1 Nitrosomicrobium frigidum (SeqCode)
AATGTCTATACGAACGGGCCTGATATTTCCAAGCGTTTCTCCATGCAATGGATGTTAGAATTATAGTAAACGGTGAATTCTTTATTTGATCGTTATCTCCCGCAGCCTCTGCCAATAATAATCTATAGTCCCCTTCTCTCAAATTTGTTAGAGTGAACTGGCCGGGGCAGAAATGATAGATACCTGCTCGCAAACCGTTAATGTTTGTGGACACTATATAGACTTCAATTGGGTATAAGGCGCCAGTTGCAGGAGCAGCACGCATTAAATATTTACCATGAGGAAACTTGATTTGTCTTGTAATTCCTGATGAAAAAAAAAGTAACGATGACAACAATTTAATATCTATATCTGTAATGGCGCTAACTGAACGAGAAACTTGAACCGTATCTATCATGGTAACAACATTTTGGTCCGGAGTGGGAAAATCTACTGGGAGAGCCATTGATGGAATCTTTGAATAAAATTTAAATGCTTTTGGCTTATTATCCCAATCAAGGTAATGGCTAGATGATCTAATGCTAAATTCAGAATGCTTGGTTTCTTCGTGATATTTTAATGCGTATTTAATATCTTCGTTCATATGCTTCTCTTCTAAATTACAGAATTTGTGCTATAAGAATTGATCTTGCTTCCTTGGAGTTGTGAAATTGATTGGTTTGACGAGTGTGAATTATCAGTTGACATAATTATCATTTACTAATCATAAAATCTATTTCTAAATGAGATCGGTGTAGTCAATATCGATATCTAATGCATGACAAAATTTAAATAGTTTCCATTGAAGTAATTTTTGATGACTCTCTCAATAAACTGTAAAGATGCAGGCGATCCGGTTTGTACCCATACTATGTACGGAAATACTGAAGAAGAATTACTTCAAAACGCTAAAGAACATGGAATTAAGGCCCATGGTTACACTGAAGAACAATGGAACGAAGAAATTTCAAAGAACCTGGAGCATTTTAGAAAGGTAATAAAGAAAACTTAGCCTTACGCGCCCTTCATATTGGAATGCCCAATAGAATGCAAGGTTTTTTTTGTGCACGATTTTGACTTGGACGTAAAAGTGTAAATTTAGTATACTTGATTATACTCTTATTTAGTAAAATTATGATACCTATTATTTAATATAAGATCAATTTCGTTACAATTGACCTTAATTATTGGACAAAGAAACTAGAAATCGAAAGAATTAATATTGGTCTAGTATCCAAATGAAAACTAAAAATGTCCGAAGAGGGAATTGCATCTCAATTACTGCAGGAAAGTATTGGAAAAAATGTGCTTGTGAAACTAAAGGGAAGAAGATCAGTAAGGGGAAAAATTAAAGGATTTGACAAACAGATGAATATCGTAATAACCGAAGCTACAGAAATTATAGAACAACAAGGCAATAATAATAACAACTCGGAAAAAAAAGAGCAAGAACAAGAGTCGCAAGTAGGCGATGTGCTTATACGAGGCGATAATGTAATTACGATAGCAGTTTTATGAAATATATTTTTTCTAACCAATTTTAAGTTTCTATATGATATATAGAAAATAGAATAATCGATTAAGATTTTATTGTTATTATGTTCATCGAATGGTAACAAGTAACAGGATAATCTTCTCATATCCATGGGCTAAACTTCTATTTGAAAATTTTTATTGCGTTGTTGAATTCTGAATTATCTAATGGTGCCACCTTGGCCAGCTCTATATTTTCTTTAACATGTTGAAGCTTCTTTTGTCCAATTAACGGAGCAAGTATGTTTGGAGTGGATCTGGTTATTTGAATTATTTTCAATAGTTGATTATTGTAACCCAAGTAATCGGGTATTTTTGCACCAAACAATTTAGCTTGTAATAGCGGAACACTCGTAAAAACTCCAATTTTTAATCTATTACACGCCTCTAGAATACTAAGTTCAGTATCTCCATCAACAGATTGATTCTTGAGTAAATATGCTTCTGTATAGGCTAGATTGTATGGTAGTTGTATAAACCGAAATCCATGATCTTCTCCTCCTACGTCTTCTGCTATTCTTACCATATCTTCCAGGGAGAGATATCCTGTTTCATTTTGGGGCAATCTAAAACATGTCCACGTTGCCATTCCGTAATATCTAATTTTGTTCTTCGATCTATACTCTTCATAAACTTGAAAAACCCTTCGTATCATTTGATCAAAATCACTCCTTGTGATGTCTTCGACCCAACTCTCATAAGCATTATGAACATACACAAGATCGATAGTATCAAGTTGCATGTTTGTTAGTGACTTGTCAATACATTTACGAATATAATTGGGATTTAATACATTATATCCAGAGCTGATGTCTTTGGAGTCTATTATTCCTTGTGAAATGAACATTTTATGCATATATTCAAGTACATCTATTGTTGGATAATCACCATCATTGGTAATGTATCCATTTTTTGTTGATATAAATACTTGATCGCGCGAAACAACATCGTCGTCAATAAGTTTTTTCATTGCATTTCCTATATTTTTTTCTGATTTCATAGAACGATAATTTATGGCAGTATCGATTATGTTCATTGCCCCGGACTTTACGCATTCATAAATCGCGTTCTCCATATCGCGATCATCTTCCGCCGTAATTTGGCCCAAATAGGTTCCCATACCTAAACTTGAGAAATTTAGATTATCAAAAGAACGGAAGTGTGAATTTGCTATGCCATTTTTTATAGCATTTTCCTTAAATTTCTGTGTGCCTTCCGGAGTAGCAAAGCCATGTATAGGTCTATATTCACTAACCAATGACTTGGACGTACTGATATCCATTTTATATTTTATGTGAATTGCTCAGTAAAAGTAATAATTGTGAATATCTCTTACAAAAGAAAATTGATACAATCTCATGTTTCTAGCGTCAAAATAGGATCTGTAAATGTGAGTATTGTTACTCGTAATGGTTTTTAATGCCTCACGAAAAAAGGGGTAATATCAAGATCATCTTATACAATAATAACAATCCTGTTGCTTAGAGTATTGTCAATATCATCTCTCAAGTACTAACTATCAGATTAGGTCAAAAAATAATAATTTTTATTTATAAATTTTTACGTGCTTTGTGGCATCCACTACATAAAATAGTATTATGGCGACTGGCGGGGGACCCAAATGTCAAATTCTGTTGCTCCTACCAGCGTATGTGCACGTTATTCATTAAACCAGCAAAACATAAAATAATTTAAATCGGTGGACTGGTACCAATGTCCAGAATGTCTCCACCGGCTAATGACAATTTTAGGTGCTAAGCCTAATCATTGAGACCACAACATGCATAAGAATCTGGCTTATCTAAGTTTACTTACAGCCCCACTGAAACTAGATACTTTATTAGAAGTTTTAAATAAAAATTTGACATGTAATCGTATGCCTGTCTTGAATTCATTGTTAGGATAGTCAATCTGGTTGGTTCTTGGCCTTAACCGGATAGGCACCAATCAATTTACCATAAATATAGAGATAAGTGAATACCTTGTACGACGTTACCAGATAAATATTAATACATATTTGTGAACAACTTAACTCACAACAATGTCTAAAAGTAATAAGGACCATTTTGAAAGTCTCTCGAAGGAAATATTGAAAATCAATTCTTCATTAAGGTGGATTGCCATAGCCGACTCTAATGGTACTTTGCTCAATATCGCCAGAAGAGATGGTCTTGAGCCCTTAATGACCCGGCAAGAAAATCAAGAATATACCCTAAATGCAATAACTAGACATAAATCTAGGTTGAAATTTGAGGACAAACTAGGTAGACTTGTGTATTCTTTGGGTAAATATGAAAAACTCGTAAGGATTGTTACTCCTATAAATAACAAATATTATGTTCTACTTACAGTTGATGTTGAAGAGCCTCATATTGATTCCCTTATGAGAGAACAAATAATTCCAAAGATAAAAGACAATATTCAATATTTTGAATAGCTTATACTAATTGTAAATATGAATAAGTTTTAAGCCGCTTATACGTATTATTAGTAATATTGATCATATGACATTTTTTTGATTATTACCAGAAATCCTAGTAGGAATTATAAAGTTTTAAGGAGTATTAATCTTATTCTTCTTATGGCTAACGAAGATCACAATGAAAATGGCAAGAAGATAATTGACTCAGAAATCACAAAAGTTATTTTGAATACTTCCTTAATAGAATCTGATGGATGTGCATCATGCCATGTATTGTTCAAACTCGTTGATGCCCTGTCATTGAACGAATCTGATGCTGGAGATTTATTATCCCAAGTATTGTATGAAAATCCAGAATTAAATGAAAGATTTATTGAAATGATAGAAAAAATTCACATGAAGGAGAGACTTAGGGGAGGTCAATTTTCGATTAAGAACAGGGAAGCGAAGAACAGATACATCGACGCAAACATCAAAAATGTTATATCCGAATTGTCCATTGATATCAAGAACTATGGGCTAAAGTTAGTCTTGAGGAAATTGTTATTGTCATTAATTTCCGTACAGCTAGCTCAAAGTATTGGCGTAGACCATCATGCAGCAACCGAGGAGCTCTACTACTACATGAAAAAGAGTGAAAACATTAATGAGGTTGTGAATGAATTCATCAGCAATTTATCAGCAAGTCATCTAAAATAAATCACGGTAGTTATTCATAAAGAATTCATATCTTAATTTAATGCTGTTCGAGTTTTCTTTTGACAAACGGAGTATCAATTAGCTGAAAACATCTAAAAGTCAAAAACATAATAAACAGTTTCTATTTTCTCAATCTATGGATTATTCAAAGTTATGTGAATCTATATTCAACTTGAACAACGATGTAAGATACGTAGCAGTCATCGATGATGCAGGATTGCCTATTGCTGGAGGGATGAGAGGAGGTATAGATTCTATTATGGATGAAAACAATGAAGAGTTATACCTAACGCATACAGCATTGCGTAAATCTATGAGAGAAAGATTTGACAGTACTATGGGCAGATCAAGGTTTGCCTACGTCGAGAGAGAAAAGATATCGATTCTGACATTTTACATGAATAAGTATATCTTACTTGTTACAATGGAACCAAATATTAATTCACATACTTCAATTGACATAGCAGAAGACATATTGGAAATGATAAATAGAAAGAGACAGTAATCTATCTTGGTACCCATCATAGTACAATACGGCATTTTCTTATCCCAAAGTTTATTTCAGTAATTTTTAATTGTTTAATTTAGATACCAGTTTTTCCATAATAATCCTTGTATTAGATTTATTTGGAACTGTGGTTTTTGCCGTAACCGGTGCACTCAGAGCGATAGAACACAAGTACGATATTGTGGGAATAATAATTCTTGCAACTGTAACGGGGATACTTGGTGGAGTAATGAGAGATACTATATTGGGTATTTTCCCTCCAAATAATTTTTCAGATACTATTCATATTGTTATGACTACAATAACTGCAATTATCATTTTTCTTCTTTATCATAGAACAAAAAAATATGAAAACTTGTTCAATATCTTTGACGCTGTAGGACTGGGTGTATTTACTTTTACAGGAGCTTCCATTGCTTACTCTCTGTTTAGTTCAAACATGGTATTAATCGTTATTTCAGGTCTGATTACAGCTTTTGGAGGAGGAATACTAAGAGATGTATTTGTAAGAGAACCTCCGATTGTTTTCACCAAAGAAGTGTATGCGGTAGCCAGCTTCATAGGAGTTATTATATTCCTTATATTAGTAAACATAAAACTGCAATTTGAATATACAGCTATTGCTGTAATTCTAGTTACTACAGGTGTCAGATTAATATCCATCAAATTACACTGGAATTTACCAAAGGTAAAGACATAAATTAATTTTAACAATCTTTCTATCTATAGAATCAAAAATAGTTCTAAAGGACGACATGACCTGAATAGTGTAGAATTTCTTTATGCTATAAGTTACTAATTGCTCATATTTTTATCAAAATTTTGCCCAGTTGCTGTCCTCTTTCTAACATGGTATGAGCTTTCTGTACTTCAGTTAATCCATATACAGAATCAACTCTTGGCACGATCTTTTTCTTACTTACAAATTCAATTAATTCTAACAACTCTGATTTTGATCCTATTAAAATGCCAAATAACTTGATTTGCTTTGAATAAAAAGTTCTGATTTGAAAATTTGCAATATTTCCTGATGTGGTACCACATAATGCAATTTTCCCACCCTTTCGAACACAGTTAATACTCATGGCAAAAGTCTTCTGACCTGCATTATCTACAACACCATCCACTCCTAGTCCACCCGTTATTTTTTCTACTTCTAATGCAACTTCTTTTTTCTTTCTATTTATTACATTATCAGATCCAAGACTGCGTGCGAAGTTGAATTTAGAATCATCTGACACACTAGTTATGATTTTTATCCCTAATGCTTTTGCAATTTGGATCACAGCCATACCAAGACCTCCTGTGGCACCGTATACTAATAGAGTATCATCTTTTTTTAGTTGTAGTTTATTAAAAATATTCCACGCAGTCAAATATGAAATTGAGAGTGTAGCAGCTTGCTCATCGCTTATTTCATCAGGTATGGGCACGATATTTGTTTTGGGAACAACCACATATTCGGCATAACCACCATTATAATTACTTAAACCACCAATTATCGAAAAATCTCTACATATCGTTTCATTCCCATTCCTACAATTATAACAATGATTACAGCTTATTCCAGGATATACGAGAACCCTTGTTCGTCTAGGAAACTGGTCATAATCTCCCTCCAATGACCCTACAATATCGCTTCCGCAAATATGAGGAAAGGTGATAGGCATACCTGGAATCCCAATCCTTGTCCAAATATCAAGATGATTTAGGCCACAGTATTTTATCTTAATTAGACTCTCCGAGGAATTTGGTACCGGAGCCGGAAAATCTTCCACATATTTTAAAACCTCGACAGGACCATGACCATATATGGGAACAGCTTTCATAAAAATACCTTACACCTAAGTTAATCTTGGATATTGTGCATTTCCATTAGATCATCTTTGAATTGAGACAATTCATTCGGAATCTCAGTTATTATAGGATCCCTTAGTGAATATCGCTTACCATCTTCATTTATAGACTCTCTTTTTTTAGTCCAAATTAGTGAATTAAAATCGATAATAGCCTTGGTATATTTGCGCATATCTTCATAGTCATGATTCTCAATAGGTAACCTCTTTAAATGAATACTTTCTTTATAGTATATCGTAGTCCATAATTTATCTGTAATAAAGGGACATATAGGAGCTAAAAGTAACAACATAACTGAAAAACACTTATGGAGAGCGTATAATGCTGAATTTCTACTATTCGGATCTTTATCATTATATGCACGTGACTTTACCAATTCAAGGTAATGAGATGCGAATATATTCCAAGTGAATTCTCTTATGTGTGAAGCAGGAATGAAGAAATTATATTCCCTATAACCTTTTATACATTCAGTTACTAAATTTGATAATTCCGCTAGGATCCATTTATCCGAAGGTAATAAATCGGATTCATATGAAGGAATGAATTCAAAGGAAGACACAAATCTTCCTATATTCCATAGTTTGGTCAAAAATTTCCGTGCTTCTACAATCTTTTGCTCCGAGCATCTAAAGTCCTGGCCATGGTTTGCTTCCGTTGCAGACCAAAATCTAAAAGTATCTGCTCCATGCTTAGTTATTATCGGAAAAGGATCAATTACATTCCCCTTACTCTTACTCATCTTTTCTCCATACTCATCAACACCATATCCCATAATCCATACTTCACTCCAAGCAAGATTCTCTGTTAATTGATAACATCGTAACATCGTGTAGTAAAGCCATGTTCTCACAATGTCTTTAGCTTGTGGTCTTATTTGTGTAGGAAATGTTTTTACAAAAAAATCGTCATCCCTGTTATATTTTGTTATAAATAAAGGTGATATGCTGGAATCCATCCAAGTATCGAAAGTCCTCTCATCTCCAGTAAATTTGTCGAATCCACATTTAATACATTTATCAACGGGCGCTTTATCTTTCCACGGTCTGTAATATTTTCCAGGTTCAGGCAATATCGGTTCTTTACAATTGTCACAATACCAAATTGGAATTTCGGTTCCATAAAATCTCCTCCTAGATATGGGCCAATCTATCACGACAGAATCTAACCAATTGAATAATATTTGCCTGTGCGCCTCCGGATAAAACTTTAGAGAAGATGAAAATTCTCTAAGTTTAGGAAGAAATTCAAGTTGTTTTATGTAATAATCCTGCATTGGTACTATTTCTACTGGAGATTTACTTCTTTCGCACATTGGTATTCTATGGAGGATTGTTTCTTCCTTTTCGACGTAATCGTTATTTTTCAAATCTTCAATAATTTTTTTTCTGGCATTATCTATAGTTAAGTTAGCATAATTGTCTCC
Organism: Nitrosomicrobium frigidum (SeqCode); assembly: GCA_023251115.1. Lineage (GTDB taxonomy): Archaea > Thermoproteota > Nitrososphaeria > Nitrososphaerales > Nitrososphaeraceae > TA-21. The sequence goes on from JAHEZK010000043.1 coordinate 8,425, forward strand.
ATTTTCACTAATCCTACCGTATTGGTTAACTGAGACTATTTCCTTTAATCCCAACTCTCTAAATACTTGTACATCATTAAGATCTCCGTAGCTGCAAACCATTACGGCTCCCGATCCAAAATCTGATTTCGCAGAATGATGCGGTAAAATCTTTACTTGTCTATTAAATATTGGAAGGATAACCTCATTATTATGCAAATTCTCATATCTAGTATCGTTAGGGTTTACTATAATGCACTGGCATGCAAAAATTAATTCAGGTCTAGTTGTAGCAACAATAAGATAACCATTTTCATTTTTTAACTTAAACTTCAAATATACAATAGTTGTTTTTTTTTCTTCATAAGTTATTTCTGCATCGGCGATTGTAGTTCCGCAACTCGGGCAATAATTGTTAGGTCTATTGGAGGAATAAACAAGTCCCTTTTTCCATAGATAAATAAATGTACTTTGAGTTAATGCACGATATTCATTTGAATCCGTCCTGTAATACTCTTCAAAATTTGCACTCAGACCGATACTTTTCATAATTTGGATCATTTCCTTTTCAAGATCATCAAGTGATATTTTACAAAGATTAAGGAATTCTTCCCTGTCGGTCTGTCGCATCCGAATCTTGTGTTTTTTTTCAGTGTAAATCTCTACAGGAAGTCCATTTCTGTCTATGCCTATTGGAAAAAATACATTCTTTCCGAGCATTCTAGCTGTACGCGCTATCATGTCGATTTGTGCATAATGTGCAGCAGCTCCTATGTGCCATGGTCGTCCGGAGGGATAAGGAGGAGGAGTGTCAATAACAAAATTATTCTTACCAGATACCTTGAATTCATAGATTCTTTCTTCATTCCATTTTTTAGATATTACATTTTCAATATTCGAATTCCAAATTTTTTCGTCAATTTTTTGTTGCATGTTTAGGTTAGAACTAATCCACTAGTAGGGTTCTATTTAAGTTCATGCTTCAAAAAGATTGGTTCGAAATAAATGCGAACTTGCATTCAGAAGAAAGGAATTAGTAATATCAAAGGAAAAAATTTCTTTTCATTTTATATTCGCGAGAATATGAGCGCCCTTATTTACACCCTCATAAATATAAACACCCAGCGCCTCTATATTTGGGGGCATTTTTGAAGACAACAATTTTATTATTATCGATGAAAGATTTTCGACCGTCGCTTCTCCAGGCATAAGAAAGGTTGTATCCTTGGGAAGCTGTAGATTAAAAAATCCACGAGGACCATCAAACGAGATGTAATAATGTATGCTATCTTCTTTGTAAACGTATTCCTTGTTGATAAAAAACTTGTGATCCAGTATTGAAAGGGTGTCTTTGATAATCTTTTTTGCTTCACTAAAATCAATGACTAGGTTATTTACCATTTTTCCGATTATCTCTACCATTACAGTGGAAGTGTGTCCATGTAGAATTGAACATTTTTCAACTAGAGGCAAAATATGAGCATAGTCAAATGCTAATGATGAATCCTCCAAAAAAATAGAACCTATCTGGTCTTTCTCAGAATCAATAAATGATATAGTTTCAAAATCGTCTGATTTGACACCAAATTTTGATTTACCGATAGCTATGATATCAAGATCGGGATTATTCTTTTTTATTTCATTGAATTTATCTAGATCTTTCTCGGAGTCCAAGATCTCAATGAATTTGTTTTCAACCTTAAAATCAACTGGTACTTCTCTACCATTTGATAGTCTTATCAAAAAGTTGTATTGATAGTCTTTCTCTAAAAATGAAAGTAATTTTGAGAAGGATAACTCCATCTTACTCCTCAGCAAATTTCCCTTTCTATCAATATATTTGAGGTCTTCATCCAGAATTATCTTCTTCATTAATTTTATTTCAAAGAACCCAGATATATACGAGTTGCCTTTTCCTCGAATTCTAAATTTCAATATTTTCAAAAATTGTTCAATAAACGGTTACAAAAGATTATGTTCATGCAATTTAATCGATTTCTGGATATCATATTATTGATTGTTTATTATTATCAGAATCACGTTAAAAAGGAAAGTCTGCTATCTAATTAGGCATGCCTGATGGATATTCTTAAAAACAGTCCTGACAAGAACTATAACTTTTCATTAATTAGGAGTAACCTTAAATTAATGTATCTTATGTTCTTAAGATTGGAAACAATTTAGAAATTTAAAGTCCCGGAATATTCTTAATTGGTAATATTTTCTTAGCTAGATTAACCGAATAAATAGGATACATTTGTTTTATCCCAGTTGAATATTCTCCAATATATTTGAACTGGTACATTTTTTCCAATGTAGGGAATGATTTTAGAATGGTATAGAAATCTCCACCTATGGCTATTCCATTGGGTCCTATAGTTTGTAGTTACAAACTTAACTCTTGAAAGGTGTAAAGAGCCTAGACTTGGTGCATCATAATGATAAGACATAAATGAATTTATTCTTAGTTATACTGCATTGTACAATTCCGACCTGATAGATGCATTATTTGCGACAGTAGCAGAAAATTTAGGAGAGATTAATAAAATTGGCATCGCCTTTTCGGGAGGGATAGATAGTACATTACTAGCAATGATCTGCAAGAATATGAATATCGATACCACTTTACTCACTGTCGGTTTTCCTGGCTCTAAAGATATAGAACACTCAAAATCAGTTTCGTACAAGATTAAAATGAATCACAAGATTTTGGAGATTGAAAAAGATGATTTTACTAAATTTTCAATGCAAATAAGAAATGAAATAACTTGCAAAAATCTATCTCATATAGAAAACTGTATTGCCTTCAGTTACATAGCTCAATTGGCACACAGTTGTGGTCTGGATGTAGTACTTACAGCTAACGGGTTTGACGAACTGTTTTGTGGATATAATAATTTTAGATTCATTTTTAATCAAGGATATGATACTATTAACAGGACTATTGAATCAAAGATTCTAAATGAATTGGAGCTTACAAATGAAATAAGACAAGTCGTACAAAAATATAATATCCGTATTTTACAACCATTTCTTTCAAAAGAATTTATTTCAATCGCAATGAAATTTCCAATTCATAATAAAATAGTAAGCTATGATGACTTTTTGAGAAAACACATCATAAGAAAGATTGCGTTATCTTTTGATATACCTCCAGAAGTAATAATTAGAAGAAAAAAAGCATTTCAGTATGGCTCTCTAATCCATAGATATTATAAAAAAATAGATTAGTGCAATTTGTAATTTCGACATATTACTTTGGCTTTTTTTATGACGTTGTCTATTATTTTAGTCGAGGCTGCAAGATGATTATTGGGATCAAATATCTTCCTTAATTCATTCCTGTTTAAATTTGATCCAATAGACGGGTCCTGTATTATTGCTTCTTTAAAATTCTTATCATCAGCAAGAGTTTGAAACGCCACCCGCTGTATGTTATCATATGCCTTCATTCTAGGAATGCCTTTCTTAACCAATGCTTCAAGAATAAATTCTGCATAAATTCTTCCCTTTGTCTTGTTGATATTATCTAGAATTTTTTGCCTGTTTACGGTTAAGCCTTCAATTACCTTTATCATACTGTTCATCATTTCGTCCAAAAGTATGACCCCCATTGGAATAGTGAATCTTTCGTTCGCAGAATTTGATAGGTCTCTTTCATGCCATAGTGAAACATTTTCTTGAGCAACATTCGAAAAGGAACGAAGTATTCTTGCAAGTGATGATACCCTTTCACTCTTAATGGGGTTCCTCTTGACTGGAACTGCACTACTTCCCAACTGACCTTTCTTAAAGGGTTCCTCAACTTCACCTAATTCAGTTCTCTGTAAATTTCTTATTTCTATCGCGATTTTATCCAAGGTACATCCTATTAACGAAATAATAAATTGAACTTCAGCTAATCTCTCTCTCGGTATTACTTGCGTTGCAGCTTCTACAGAATAAAGTCCGAGTGACTTGGCAACATCCTTTTGAATCGCCAATGCCCTTAATCCCATTAATGATCCTGTTCCAACCACACCCAAAGTTTTACATAATAGAAATCTCTTTTTTCCTTCTTCGATTCTTTCAATATGGAGTGAAAGTTCATTTGCCCATACTGCAAATTTTAATCCAAATGATATTATACTTGCATGCTGCCCATGGGTTCTTCCTACTGATGGTAACGTTGAGTATCTTTTTGCCTTATTCAGGATTAACGAAATCAATTTTGAAATTTTCGGCTCAATTATCTCAAATGCATCTTTTAATTGCATTGAAGTGGATGTGTCTACGACGTCGTTACTGGTCAATCCGTAATGTATCCAAGGTCTTGTTGAAGGGGAGCAATATTGGCTTAAAGCTTGTACTATGGAAGCTGTATCATGTTCACTAATTGACTCTAATTCTTTAATTTTGTTGATTGTGATTTTGTTTGATCTTGCTATTAGAGAAATTTCTCTTGAGGCATTTTTAGGAATAAGATTCAGTTTACCCTGAGATGATGCAACTTGTGCTTCAAAATCAAGTTGATATCGAAGTCGGTGTTCTTCCTCGAAAATATTTCTTATTTCATTGCTACCATATCTTCCAGAATCAATTGGTAAAATTGGCATTCAATTTAGGAGTTAATATACGCAAAATAAATATTATTACATTTTAATATAAAAATTCCAATTAATATTTAGCAAGGTGTATACTTTCAACAAATTATAAGCTAAAATAAAATATTTTATTCTTATTTTAGAATAATATTTATAGTGGTATACTATACAAAGCGATAATGAATCGTAGTTTAGTACTAACAAGCTTACTAGCAGTTACTTTCTTGCTTG
>JAHEZK010000085.1 GCA_023251115.1 Nitrosomicrobium frigidum (SeqCode)
CTAATTTGGATAAACAGTATGGCCTTCAGCGTCAATATAATGATATTGCTTCTGGCAATGTGAATAGAGAAGATACGCAGAATTTTAACGCACGACAGAATTATAATACTCAAATCGGAAATATGTGGAACAATTTAGGGAATGCTGGATTTAACTACCTGCTAAAATAAGGATGTGATTAAATGTTTAATATAAATTTAGCGAATGCTCTTAGTGGTGCTGCTGGTGCATATAATCAAAAAGCAATAGAAGATAGACAATTAGAGCAAAAAAAAGAAATCGCTAACCTTGCTTTTGATAATCACATGAAGACTCTACAAGCTAGTTCTGATATCGAATCACAACAGGCCATGAAAATGAATCAATGGCAATATGATAACCAAAAGCAAAGGACTCGGGAACAAGTACAACAACAGCGTCAACTTTGGAATGATGATCCCACATATTCTCAAAAAGATAGAGAAGAACAAAAGAGATTTTTAGATTTTGTTGATATTACTGGTAGTTTTGATAAAGGAATGGAGTTACATACTAAGTTTACGAATAAAGGTATGACTCCTAAAGAAAAATCAGACTGGGATACCGCTTCGGAATTAAATGATCGTTTAAAGATTATCAAATCCACTAATAAGTATACTTCAGAACAATTAGATCACCCTCAGATTCGTCAAATGGTGATTGACCAGGCTATGGAAGGCTTACAGTTTCATGATAAGACTCTTTTAGATCACACTATTAAACAGAATTTTCAGAAACCAGAGAAAACAGGATCCTATGTTCTGACTAATAAAGACGGAACTGTTATGCACAAGGATGTTGGAAATGGAGAAGCTATTTTATCGAAAGATGAAATTGCTAACGGATGGTCTTATAATCATGGTAATACTAATGATATTACTCCTGATGAGATGCAAGCTTTAAAAACAATGATGACGAAATATGGTCTACCTCCTTCAATGATTAATTCCAGGGGCCCTAGAACTAAAGCAATGGCTCAATCTTTTATGGAAGATCCTAATTATAGACCTCAAGTATCTCAACTTGATTTTGAGTCTAAAGAAGCCTATCAGAAATATATGAATTCTGGGAATGTGCAAAGTGGATTAAAGAGTATGGAAGCTGTTAATCATCATCTAGATAGACTTGATCAAATTTCACAAGAATTTACTCGGTCTAAATATGCTCCTTTAAATAGAATTCAGCTTGTTAAAGATGCTAATTCAGGTAATGAGACTGCTGCTGGCTATGTGGCTGTTACTAATTTGATTGCTGGTGAAATTGGGAAAGTGTTAGAAGGTGGTGGTACTGGTTCAGGAACTTCAGATAAGAAATTAAATGAAGCTAAAGACATTATTTCTGCTTCTCATTCTCCTGGCCAGATTAAACGTACCATTAAAGAGATTAAGAATCTATTTGAGGAACGAAAGAAAGCTATTACTTCTGATAGTTCGATTGGTGTTAGTGGTGGGTCTTCGAAACCTAAAAAAGATCCTCTTGGATTATTTGAATAAAGGATGTGTTGATATTGGATATTCAGGAGTTTAAATCTAAAAATCCAGAATATGCGGATGTTGATAATGAGGTATTGTCACAAGCGTTGTATAAAAAGCATTATTCTGACTCAGGAGTAGATTACGACACATTTAAGAGTAAATTTAATCCTACTTCAAGTAACGTTCCACAAGAAACTTTTAGTTCTCAATCTACTACACCTACAACTAGTAACCCTACTATTAATACTGTAGGAAATGAATTACAGGATGATAATCCAGTATTTAATGCTGCTGCTAAAGGTGCGGGAGCAATTATCAATCCAATAGTAGATACGGTTAAAGATTATGGCTATTCTTTGGGAATGCCTATTGATAGTCCAGCAGGAGGTTATCATACTGGTATTGGTCCTGGACATATAAAAGAAGCTTTGGAGAATCACTCTCCTCCTCCTGGTCCTTTATCAATACGTACTCTTAATCCTTTCCTACATATGATGTACGATGCCGGAGGGACACCACGTTATCTGGCTAATGTGGCTGCTGGTACTCTTCATGATCTATCTAATTATGCTGCTATGGCAGAACCAATTAAGTTATTAGGTCAAGGCGGACTCTCTTTGCTTAGAAAGTTGCCTGGTGCTGCACCAATTCTCCAAGAAGAAGCGCTTGCAGGTATTAAAGGATCTGCTGCTAAATTAAGTGGTACTCACGGCGACTGGTCTAAAGTAGCTAAAGAAGGTATCCCAATTATAGATCAATCTAATGTCTTGGAAGCCGTACAAAATGCCAAAAAAGAGTTAATGAAACCGTCTAATGTGGATAAATCTAGTGTAGAATTTCTTAATAATATAGAGAATAGGATTGTACAAGGTAAAGGAAAGTTACCGTTAGATTTAGTAGACGCTGATCGTAGATCTATCGGTAAGTGGACTAAGCAAGTCGAAAATAAAGGTAAGCTGGAAGGGTTAGTAGACGATATTTACTCTGCTTATCATGCGGACTTAGATCAAGCTGCTAGAACACTTCCAGGTAAAGGACCATTAGTAGGACCAATAGAAAGCAATGCTGCTACTGATCTTCAGCACGCTATTGATTCTTCTCGTAAAGCATTTGTTAAAGAAGATTATTCTAATCTAATCGAGAAACATATTAGTACTCAAGAAACATCTGGTCTTCAACAAATCAAACCGAATAAGATAATGGATGATCTGAGGAAAACTAAAACAGGTCAAAATATTATGAAAAATTTAGATCCTACTGAATTAAAAGACATTCAGAATACTCTTACAGTATATTCTAAGGTTCCTAAATTACCTCCTCCTAATGGAGCTACTTATGGTTCTGGTGGATATTGGATGACAGCAGGGTTTATTACTGGTGCTACTAAGTTACTTGGTGCTGATCTTGCGACAGCTACAGCTATTGGAGGTACAGTTGCTAGTACTCCACACATGATAAGTAAATTACTTTTAACAGAACCTGGAAGAGACTTTATTAGATATGCTTCTAAAGCTAATCTTATAGGTAGAATGCCTACTACTTCAATGGCTATCCAAGCAGGTAAGGCACTTACAATGAAGGAAGATAATAGAAAAGGGAAGTGGACTGTAAATGATTCGATGGGTCAAGAATAACTTTTTAGCTTTAATCATAATTGGGATGCTCTTTCTTCAGATTATGCTTACTCTTGATATGGGAAGTAGACTTCATGAAAATGATTATATACTTTCTAACCAATTAGTTGTGATTACCAAATTAATTTCTAAATTTATCATATCGTAAACAATAAAATGCCCCTATCTCTTAATTGAGGTAGGGGTTTTCTTTTGCTTAAAATGTCCAAATCATTCGAATAGCTATAGGGAATTGAGGTTTCCAGGAGGGATCATTATTAAAGAGCATATTATTTTCATTTACAATTGTTTCTTCAGTAAAGGCAATAGATTCTGCTATTGTTTGTTGCCAAAATGGAGGTAGATCTTTTAAGATAAAAGGCACTAATAGAGTTGTTGCAATTAGAGTATTAATTTTTATTTTACTTGGATTTTGTCCTAGTAGTGGGTTTTGTTCTATAATACCTCGATCTTGAAAACTCAATGTTTGAATTCTATCTTCATTAATAATTGTCCACATTTTAATGTAAGAAGTCCATTGAATTTGAGGCTCTTTCAAGTAGATCCTATATTCTTCTGCATGTGCAGATAAAGGAAGTATTAAGAGTAAACTAATGATTAATTTCTTCATGACTTAAATATACCTCTTAAATCTATACTGTCTATGGAATTTGGTACTATTTAATTGATAAAATCTTGATATCCTTGGTTCCGAGATTGTCATAGGCTGTCATATCCTTACATAGAATGTAAGGTTTAAGTAATTGATTTTTAACATAAGGCATTGCTTTTGCTTATAGTGATTCAAAGTAGTGCTCCTGATTTCGAGTCAGACACATTAGGCCACTCTGTCATCTCTCCAAACCTTATAAATCAATTAGTTAGGATCTTCATCTAACAACTTACTTTCTATGATTGATTTATTCTTGATACTTTTAGGAAATTCAATCTTTAGACGAGTCACATAAAGAAGGAGTAACGACATTAATATTCACAGAATGTCCGACTCCTACCATTTTCATATCCAGCTCTTGTGTTAAATGTAAAGTATCGGCCCCTGATTTAATTACTAGTAAATCTATATCAGGAGTTACATCTATTAAGATAATCTTTTCCGGATGAGCATACTCAACAATCCTTTTAACAATCTCATTTAATGACTCTTCAAGCAATTGTTTATTCATTTTTCTTTCCTTATGACGACACCAAATTCCCATTGACAATTTCTAGTGGGACAATATTTTCCTATATGGTCTTTTTTCAGTTTAGCTCCACAGTATTTACAATACACATATTCTTCAGTCATTTTTCACTTCCTTTTCTATTCCAGTTAACGCACTCTCTTTCAAATTATCTAAAAACAAAGAATCTAA
>JAHEZK010000086.1 GCA_023251115.1 Nitrosomicrobium frigidum (SeqCode)
TTACAACACCAATTTTGCCTGACAGATCATTCATTTGTTCTGCGACAACAGAGAAGGCTTTTCCTGCTTCGCCAGCCCGACTTGCTTCTATGCGTGCATTGATTGCAATCATGTGGGTCTGGCTGTTGAATCTTTCAATCTCATTTATTGCAGCTGCTACTTTATCAGCGAGTAACTCTGCTAGTTCAGCTACTCTTTCGAGAGTAAAATTACTTTCTTTTTTATCCTTTACACCTTTTGCGTTTTGTACTATCTGCATTGTTAAGTCTTATCTTACAATAGGTAATATGATGGTGTTTGATCAAATTGATCAAACGTGAATTTAGCATATCGTAAAAATTTTCATATTGATCTGATCAATGTTTGCTATTAATCCAATTCTCTGATTCCATTAATGTATATCAAGGAGATATTTATCCAAGAATTCTGTGAGAAACATTATTGTTCCTTGCATTACTACTGCACCAAGTAAACTTAGCAACGCAATATAATACCACACAGTTTTGTATAGTCCTCCCTCGGCTACTTTTATTGCGAATCCGTTGATTATTGACATTGATAATATCAGTATTGGCATTAGTGCGTATAGAAAATTTGGATCAACTGGAGTAAGTTGTAAAATAGTATTCTTTGTATCAAGTCCCGATAAAAGAACATGAAATAATTGACTAATCTTATTCATTAAACCAAAGATGGATAATGTCAATACGTGTGATATTATTACGACCAATTGGAATGTTTTAGATATTTGAAGTCGTTTTGCTTTTGCCGCATTTAATGTTGCAGTTATTTCCGCAATTTTGTTGCCTACCTCATTCATATTTGCACCTTTGGTAATAGTTTTTGCTATGATGATATTTCCAGAAGATATTAACACGCTACCTGTTTCCTTCGAAAATAATTCAAGCGCCATTTCTGGATTTATTCTATTCTTTACTCTGTTGTTTAATGCATGAAGATGTTTTCCTAATATTCCAAAATCGCTTTTTAGAACTGCGTCTAATGTTTGTCCAACAGAACCTACAGTAGAATAAATCTGCCCAAAATGCCTTATCAAAGAAGGATAGGATTCATTCAGTTTATTTGTTCTAGATTCTAATTTTCTGGCATAAAATCCTGGAATAAAAAGTGGTAACGCTGCAACAGCTACAATTAAAACTGGTGGAATTATATCAAGTAAAAAGAAAACCATCCCAAGGGAAATAGCTAAACTAACCGATACGACGCATATCGTTCTAAACTCATTTGCCTTTGCATAATTAGAAACCATCAATCCATCTCGTGGAAATAACATATACAATATGAAGACAAATGTGGCCATACCTATAATGACTGCAGTCAAGGAGACAACCAATATCATCTCACTATCAGCTCCTGAGGCCAACATGGTCAGTAATGAATTGGCAGCAACCATGACTGCTGTAGTAGACATGAGTGTGTAAAATATCTCCAAAAAAAGTTTTTGTGCTTCTAATTTACGTTCATAAATGGATGAAAAACTGTGTATGGTTGCACCTAATTCAAGCTTCAAAAAATCTTGCAGTTCGTCACCAAGTCGTATAACTTGAGCCATCTTTACAAGAAAATTTCTCAGATGATCTTCTTTTGAAATTTTTAATGCTAACATTTCACAAGATTTTGCTAGGCCATACCCCCAACCTACTCCAAGTCTATAAACATCTTTGAAAGTGTCTGAATACCGACCGTAGCCAGAAGATCCTCCAGTTTTGATCAGTTCAACGGTACGAAGATCTCCTGTCGATAATGCATAAAGAAAAGCCATAAAATAAACAAATTGTTCATCACCAGCTTTAAGTTGTGATATTTTTTCTTTAAATGATAATTTTTGGGTCATATTGAATCTAGCTCTTTCATGAATGTTTCCAACCCTATCTCTCTACATCGTGATATCGAATCAAAGACATCATAAAAATTGTATATTTTCTTTTCAATCATCTTATCTAGGATTTTTGCACGTAATGCTAGTTCGTCATAAAGTAATTTCTCATCTTTTTTAGACAACCCTCTATTTTCAAGTATTCTCCCACGAAATAGTGCACTACTGCCTTTTCCTCTAAATTTGACCTGGTCCGTTGCAGGTTCCCAATTAAAGACCGGTATGAACATTATGGCATCTTGTTCTGCGTTGTAACCAAGAATTTCATTAATGGTTAACACTCTTCTCATTCGCTTACCGTCTGGACCTTGAACTGCACCTTGGAATAATGCTATGCTGAGGTTTTCTATGTGGGTTTTTGGTACACTTATTGGAGGGTTTGTTATCCTTTGAAGCAAACTTACCATATTAGCAGCATGAAATGTACTCATTACAGGGTGACCGGTCTGCATAGCCTGAAACGCAGTATTTCCCTCAGCACCTCTAATTTCTCCAACCATGATGTAATTCGGTCTCTGTCTTAACGCAGCTTTTAACAGATCAAACATCGTGACACTTGAACTGGATTCACCTTGATCACGTGTAGCTTCACTTATCCAGTTCTGATGTGCAAGTGTAATTTCTGGAGTGTCTTCAATAGTCACTATTTTCAAATTTGATGGAATGAATGCAGTCACAGCCATCAAGGTCGTAGTCTTTCCAGAAGCAGTCTCACCGTTTATGAAAATGCTCATGCCTTCTGAAAGCATCATCCATAGATATGCCGCCTCGATTGAACTCATAGTCTTTGATTCAATAATCTGAGTTATTGCAAGTGGAGTATTTGCAAATCTTCTAATAGTGGCATTTGTTCCTTTTCTGCTTATATCTTTTCCATACACTATGTTAATTCTGGAACCTTCTGGAAGTTGTGCATCTACTACAGGTTTTGCATGTGAAATTGTTTTCCCAAACTGTTCTGACATGCTAATAATTAAATCATCAATCTCCTCATTACTTAGATATCTTGGACATTTGAGTGCACCAAATAATTTATGCACTACATACATGTTGCCAGCTCCAATTATAGAAACATCTTCAAGAAAAGGATCGTTTAAGAAAGGATCAAGTAAATCAAGACCAGCACGTTTACGAAGAAAATGATACTTGAAACCTATGACGTCATTACTTTGAACCGGTAAAGTTTTTAGCTTGCTTATATCTAATGTTTGGTAAGATACTGGAGTTTTAGATACTCTGATTGTATTATTGAGATATTGTTCAATAACGTTAAATCTTTCTGTTAATTCAACTGGAGGGTTCATAGACCCTGCATGTATGGCAAATAGCTTATCTGCTGATTCAATAAGATCCCGTTCTGGTTCAGTCGGCTCGATTGTTACATATTCTTTATAACCATCCGCTGCTTGTGCTCTTGAATTTATGTGTATGAAGACCTGTTCTGATAGTGGGTATATTATATTGGGTTCGATCAAATTTCTATGCTCATAATCTAGTTTTTTTATGAATGTTGGCAGCGGATTTCCTCTGTCTGTATATGTTGAAACATAATCTAACAGATGTGGTGAATTCTTCAAAGCCTCCTCAAAACTTCGATCCTTGAGCAGTGAAATATCAAATGTCATGTTTTATCTCTAGCCTCATCCTACACCGTAGTCATTGAAATTGGCACAATTCTTATTCCAAATACTGGGTCTATATCAAAAGCAAATCTTGGTTCTGCTTGGGAAATAGATCCAATTAATTTTATTATTGTCATTATCTTCACGGCTTTGTCGCCTATGTTAGAAGATTTTAGAGAAATATATCCATCACAAACAGCTTTTAACCTCAATCCTACGTTTTGAGGAACTGATTCAGGATGCATAGTCATTATGATCGATGTGCCTGTAGATACCAAATATTTGCACCTTGTGACAAAATCCAAAATGCTGTCAGCATCAGAATACATCGTAAGAAAAGAAAGTGAGTCTATTACAACACAATTATTTTTTTTAGCATCAGTACTAATATGTTGTCCAATTATTGGTAAAAGCAATGACGATTCTTTTGCGGACCATTTTGAACCATTTACATGTAAAGAAAGTATGCTGAGTTTATTTTGTAGAAATGGATTAGAAAAATCATATGTTATGGCCTTCATTTTTTTTATATAATCGTTTACAGTATTTTCTGTAATACACAATACTTTCATTCCAGCATCGAGCATTCCTTTCATAAATTGTGCAACAACTGCGCTCTTGCCTGTTCCATGTTCGCCTTCAATAAGCATTAAAGAAGGTAATGGTAATCCTCCACCTAACTGAACATCAACTTCTTCATTGCCTGTAGAGATAATTTCTACCAATTTGTCTCACCACAGTATCATACATTATAGTGAAGTGATATTTGATAGTGTGTTCAGAATGAACAGACGGTTTACATTAAAACTAACTATGCTGCAATTAGTTTCAAATAATATCTAGTTGTGAGTTATTCGTATTTTTATGTAATTTTCAGATTAATTCTATGAGTTATGA
>JAHEZK010000087.1 GCA_023251115.1 Nitrosomicrobium frigidum (SeqCode)
TAAGACAATGAGAGGAAGACTCCCGCTAGCGGTTGCTCAGGTTGGTAAAAGTTTTAGAAATGAGATCGCACCAAGACAAAGTCTATTGAGATTAAGGGAATTCTATCAGGCAGAAATTGAAGTATTTTGTAACCCCAATAGACTAGATGAATTACCAAAATTTGACCAGGTTAAGGATACGCCCCTTTTATTGTCGATACAGAATTCAACCCATTCAGTAAGCGCTAATGAAGCGTTACAACAAGGGTATTTACCAAACAAACTAGTGGCTTACTACCTGTCTCTTCTTTCTCTGTTTTATAGCAAGACTGGTATTGAAATGGAACGTACTAGATTTAGGCAACTGTCAGACGAAGAAAAAGCATTTTATGCAACCATAGCATTTGATTTTGAAGTTGAAACTAGCATCGGGTGGCTCGAATTGGTCGCATGCAACTACAGATCAGATTATGATTTAAAAAGACATAGTGACGTAAGCAAACAGAATCTGCATGTCATAGATCCATCAGATAATAGTAAAGTTTTGCCACATTTGTTTGAATTGTCAATGGGAATAGACAGAAGTATTTACTCAATATTAGAACATTCCTACTATGAGGACAACGAAGCAAAGAGAGTCGTGTTAAAACTAGTTCCACAAATAGCGCCTGTACTTGTGGGAGTTTTTCCGCTTGTGACAAAAGATGGTCTACGCGAAAAGGCTCGTGAAATACATTCAAAGTTAAAATTAGATTATTCGACATTTTATGATGAGTCAGGATCAATAGGCAGGAGATATAGAAGACTCGAGGAGATAGGAGCCCCGTTTGCATTGACTATTGACAACCAAACCATGAAAGATGATACAGTCACGATAAGACATAGAGATACTATGTCCCAAGACAGAATTAAAGTTTCAGAAATTTCTAATTTTCTTGACACAATAATTTAATCAAAGTAACGGGAAATACCAGATTGGCTTGGTTGTTGGAATACCGTCAGTGCTTAAGTAAATTTAGTAGAATCATAAAACATAAGGCTTTTAGGTCGAAAGAATAATTACAATTTAGCAAACTAATGATTTTAAAAAGAATTACATGTACTAAGCTAGTACTTGCAATCATTAGTCTGATTATTATTTCAGGACTAACGATATTAATGACGCAGTCGCTAGGACTGAAATTTTCCGCATTAATGTCTGGAGAGGAAGTTTCGCCTCCAATCAGTTCTAATGTAAATGGAACTGCCTCGTTTAGAACAACTTCTTTTGATACCGTTATAAAGTACAAGATCAAAGTAACAGGATCCTCTGATGTAACGAGTGCGGATATTCATCTTGGAAGCAAAGGAGAAAATGGTGAAGCAGTTGTTGACCTTTTGAAAGATAGCAAAAAAAATGGGATTAGGATGGAAACATCGATAAGAGGAAACATTACTAGTTCAGATCTAGCAGGCTCGTTAAGTGGCAAAGAATTGATCGATCTAATTTCGGCAATGAGAAATGGAACCACATATGTGAATATTGATACACCATTCCATGATAATGGCGAGATTAGGGGCCAGATAATCGTTCTGCGATAATTTTGATTTAATCAAGTTCAAGAACTTGAGCACTAAAGGTTTTTCAATTCTAGGCATAGCACTCCGAAATCAAACAAATACAGACAAATTCAATTTTGGCGAAATGGACTTTACCTGCATTACATTGATATATGCTTTAATCCAAAATCCCGTAGACCAATCGATGCCAAGACAAGATCCAAACCCGCTTCCATATGGGGCCTTACCATATTTTCAAATACACTACTTGATTGAACCAGTTAAGATATCTAGCCCATCAGCATACATGGCAAGGGCTAGAGCAAAAACAGAGGGACATTTTGGAGATAAAAAGGTGATTGATATAGAGTGGATTGGTGGCAGACTGGCTCAAAGTTTGACGGCAGACAAGGAGCTTACTGAGATGTTAAAACCATTCATGGTTAGAGAAGGAGAGATCAGCATAGATCCGCAAAAAGATAGAGTAAGACTATACACTAAATGGAAGAGAGAAGATAGGCTACAGTTCGATCCTCAGTTCTTTCAAGTTGTTGAAAGAATCGCTAATGCAATTAAAAAATTAGAGTCGTAAAGACAAACTCCATGATATTCATTTCTCAAGGAATTTGGCATTATTTATTTGCAATAATCAAAAATATTTTCACATTAAAATGTTGATTCAATTTTGTTCTTCATATTAAATTCAATATGTACATATTAAGGAACAGTAAATGAAGCCTATGGTGCGTAACTCCTCCAATCTAATTCAAGATAGGAAGGTAGTAAAAAAGATAAAGGACGGAGAGCTCAAAATTGCGATTTATGGTCTAGGTCATGTTGGTGCCCCACTTGCAGCTGTCTGGCTTAGAGCGGGAGCGCATGTAATAGGAGTGGATAGTTCAAAAAATGTTCTAGCGGAGGCAAGAAAAGGAAGAACTGTAATCCCTGAACCGAACGTTAATGAAGCGTTTAGAAATGGGATTGATACTGAGCGATTCAAGTTATATGATGATCCTGTCAAGGCGTCAAGGGATTCCTATTTTAAGATGATTTGTGTTCCCGTATTGTCCCATAATCAAGAACTTTCCGCCGATCTCAGAGCGGTTTCGGATGTTGCTACAATGATAGGTAAGGGTCTGAAAAAAAATGATATAGTATCACTTAACCCCAGTGTTCCTCCAGGAACGACGGAAGACATTGTGATTCCAATAATTGAAAGAGAAAGTGGATTGAGTGTAAAAAGTGACTTTTGTATGATATATAATCCTGAGAGAATTTATGAAGGACGAGCCATTGCAGATATCGAAAATAACTATCCGGCTATACTCTCATCTTTAGGACCAAATAGCGCACAATTAGCATATACTATCTATTCACTCATTTTCAAGAAAGGGGTGTTGATTTTAAAAAGTATTAGAACAGCTGAAGCAGAAAAGTTGTTTGAGGGAGTATATAGAGATGTTAATATCGCACTTGCTAATGAGCTGGCAAAATTTTGTGAAGTTGCTGGAATTGATTTTTGGCAAGCAAGAGATGCCGCAAACTCACAACCATACTGCCACATACATAAAGCAGGGATTGGAGTTGGAGGAGCTTGTATACCAGTATACCCGCAATTTGTACTTGATGTTGCTAATAAAATGAACGTACTTTGTGAAGTAACAAACATAAGCAGATCTATAAATGATGGTATGCCATCATATTGTGTAAGACAGGCCATTAAACTATTAAAATTTTCAGATCTGCCCAAATCAAAGGTAACCATATTGGGATTGGCGTTCAGAGGAGATGTTTCGGATACCCGATTGTCTCCAACTTATGTGGTAATAACAGAATTGCAAAAGTTTGGAATTAAGAATATTAGAATTCATGATCCCTTTGTCAGCAACGATCCAAATTTGTTAAAATATTATAATGTCTCGCTAACTTCAGATTTGAAGAAAGCAGTAAAAGATTCAGACCTGATAATTTTGTCAACCGACCACCAAGAATACAAGAAACTTGGTAAGAAATTAATTGGAAATATCCCTGTTTACGACGGTCGGGGTTTATTGGATAGAAATTTGGTCAATAAAACCAAGATTCTCACAATTGGTCAGGGAGATATCAAAATTACTTAGACTCTTTCCGCTTTCATTTCAACATTAGAATAATACTGTATGAAAAGTCGACAGCAAATATTTAGTTGTAATTGCAGTCCTAGAATTGTCTCTTTGATTTTCGACCTGGCTGCCAAAATATTTGATGTGTAGATTATTTGTATTACTAACTCATGGTCACTTATTCAAGATACATAGCAGGATGCCTATTTTCTTCCATATTTGACGCAACTTTCTATCCATCGAGTAGGAAATCTGCTGTCATAAAAGTGCAAATGCATGTAAGACGCCATGCAATTATGTGTCAAGATACCGTCATGCTTACCACCATCTATTCCAACACCTCGTTTCATATGGTAAGCATATTGCGAATCTTTTGGCAATTCATCCAGTTTTGAGTAGTGAAATTCATGCCCTTTTATATTTTCTATTTTACCAAAACCGCTTGAAATCATATCTGCTTGTGTATAGTTTAACGTGAGTCTACCTGTCATTTCCGTTTTAGCGTCTATTATCCCCACCATTCGAAAATGCTTTTTGGAGTTTTTGTATCCTGTAATAGACCTTGTTAGATACATAAGTCCTCCGCATTCTCCATAAATTGGCATCTCCTGTTGCGCTGCTTTTTTTATGGACTTTAGCATTGATTGATTTGAATTGAGTTTATCTGCCATGACTTCAGGAAAACCTCCTCCTAAAATTAGTCCAGAGATGTCATTTGGAATATGGTTATCAATGATAGGAC
>JAHEZK010000088.1 GCA_023251115.1 Nitrosomicrobium frigidum (SeqCode)
TTCAAATACTTTATTGCGTAAACTTCCTAAAGAACCTGAAAGCTGGGCAGACAGACAGACAATACTTGTTGCAAGAATAATAGACGAGCTTAGTGAAACAAACTTTTCAATTCTGCGTTTAATAATAGAGAGAGCAGAACAATTAGAGCTTGATCTTGCAGGTGCAAGACAGATCCAAAAGGACTTGTCAATAGAACTTTCTGACATGAAGACTTCACTTCTTACTTTTCTTAACGCAGTATGGGCAACATATGACACAGTTCAGAACCTAAAGTATGGAGATGCTGAAATGATATCTGATGATGAATTAATCCTTGGAAAATTCGAAGTCCTTCTTGGTAGACTGGACAGACAAATACAAATGTCAGAAAACGTCATGCAAGTAGTTGCTACAGGAATTAATGTAATTCAAGCCGAAGTTTCAAACAAACTTGCAACTCTAATAGTATGGCTAACTGTAGCTGGAACTGCAGTTCTTGTACCAAATACACTTGCAACTGTATTTAGTATATTTCCAAGTAGTGACGTGAATTTCTATTGGATGCTTCCTGTTTTAGGTATCTCTACTGCACTCTCTGCCTTTGTCACATACAAATACACAAAAAGATGGAAAGTCAAATCATTTGGGATGCGTAAGCTGCGTAGTATCAAGAAGAAACTGCGTTACAACTAGATCAAAATTTTTAAAACTTAATGCCAAGGAAGAAGATATGTTGAGCCGTAATAAGTAACGAAAGCGGCTATTCCCATTGCAACAAACCACAGGATCCCACTTTTCATAAACTAGGATATTTTTTAGTAAATAATAAACTTAGAGCCTGGTTCTCAAGTCAGAATGTGATTAGTTAAGATTAATACTGGACAGAAGAGGATCCGTCCTTGGCGGCCCTTGTAGTACAGTGGCCAGTATAGGGGACTGTGGATCCCCGGACAGGGGTTCGATTCCCCTCAAGGGCCTCTGATTTTTTTCACATGGTTTCACGCAAACTTGAATTTTAGAGATCACCAAATTAATTAGACAATATGGCTTGAAAAGTTAACAGATTGAAGTATAATGTTTAATTATTAAAATTGGAATTCTTATTTTTGTGATCTTTTTATCATTGGTTATTTTTTCTTAGTCTGATCCGTTAGTAACTCGTTATTTTGTTTATCCAAAATGGAATACATTGACTGGGAAATAGTATAGAAAGAAAATGGTTGCTGCAGTAAGCCAGATGAATGTGATTATCCGTTCTGTAGTTAAATTGCCCTTTGAGACACCTCCTATGAAATGTGGTATGCCTAGAGCAAGAATAGGAACTACATTTATGAAATAAAAAGCATAAACTATCCTATGTGTAACTCCACTAACATAGAACCAGGAAAAGAACGTTGCCACAATCCAGGCAATTATCAGATAATCAAGTTTACTAGCTTTTCTTATCACTATATTAGAAGCTGAAAAGATCAGAATGGGCCAGATGCTAAGCCATATTGGAAAATTACCAATTCCTTTCCAACTAATCGGGTGTTTCTCTATGGTTTCTTTCTTTATTATTTCATCACCGGATTTTGTCACTATCTCAGTCTTTACAGTATTTTCAAAGTATGGAGGCGGCTTTACATCCAACGGAATTATCCAGCCCCATGCAAAATTGTTCCAGAACTGAGGTTTCGTGTCCTCCTTTATTATCAAACTGGGTTGGTAAGTCAAAATAAATTTAATTTGTTCCAGGGGATTGCTTATTTGACCACGCGGAATCGTAGTAGTAGTCGTACTATTTGTTATCGATTTACCCTTATCATCAACAAAGTTTGTAACTTTGACTTGGACTTCAACTGATGTGGGAGGTTGAAATGTAGCAGAATATATCCAGAGAGGAAGCAAAACAACAATAAGCAAAACTCTAACAAATTTACCAATCTTCGCAAACATTACTTTGTTTAACGCACTTCGTGATCTAGGCATTTTTTGTATAAGGTGGTAAATCAATAAACCCAAAAGGAAAAGTAAACTCCATTCCTTGCTCAAAATAGAAAATCCAAAGGAAACTGCACTTAGTAAATGATGATCTTTAAAATATAGGTAAAAACCTAAAATGGCAAAAAATAGGGCGGGTACCTCTAACATTAAAATTGATGAATGGATGAAAAACATAGTATCCACTGACAGAAAAGCTGTGGCAATAAGCGCCTTTCTTTCGTCAAGATGTAACTTTGCAAAATGGTAGAATACATATAATGTCAGCAAACCGAAGGCGACAATAGGTATTCTCCATCCAAACGAATTATTTCCAAATATTGCTATTCCAATTGAACCCCACGCTTTGCCAAGAAATGGGTGCTCTGGATTTGATGGCACTAATTTTAAAATGTCGTTTGCAGCTGGTACATAGAAAGTTTCATCAAATATCTTTCCACCATCCGATGGAAAACCAATTACAAATAAATGAAGTGCAAATGAGATTAAAAGTAAATCCCGAATTTGGAACTTTGAAAGTTGATATATCAAATTCAATGATTGCCCGAGTAAGATTCACATATTTATTTGGTATGACATTAGGTTTATACTTCAATAACGTTCATTAATTGAAACCTCGTCGATAAAATTGAATTTGTCACAAAAAGGTATTGAGATTCCACAGATAAAGACTCTATCAGTAATTATGCCTACATACAATGAATCTCAAAATATTTTAGAAATGTTAAGAGCAGTAAGCAGCAATCTTCCATCTACCATAGAATCTGAAATTGTTGTTGTAGATGATAATTCACCCGATAGAACAGGACAAATTGTTGAGGAATATGCAAAGAGATCAAGCAAACCTGGATTTTCTATCAAAGTTATACACAGACCAGGTAAGCAGGGATTAAGCTCTGCAATTCTTACTGGAATACAAGGTGCAAGGGGAGAAACAATTATCGTAATGGATAGTGACTTTTCACATCCGCCTGAAACGATAAAAAAGATGATAGATGAGCTGCAGAATTCTCAATGTGATATTGTAGTTGCTTCAAGATATGTAAAGGGCGGTTCTGTAATTGGTTGGCCTTTTAAACGAAGATTGATAAGCAAAGGTGCAACAAAAATTGCGCAACACGGTCTTGGAATCAAAATCAAAGATCCAATGTCTGGGTTTTTTGCATTCAAACGTCACATAATAAAAAGCATCAAGTTTGATGCTATTGGATACAAAATGCTTTTAGAAATACTCGTGAAAACAAGCGGTACAATAGTAAAAGAAATTCCTTATTCCTTTACCAATCGTAAATCGGGTTCAAGTAAACTGAATTTTTCAGTAACCCTTGATTATGTAAAATCTGTTTTGAGACTTTATAGATATGGAAAATCCTTGAGAGAAAAAGAGAAACGTACCTCTGTGCGCTTTTTCTCAAAGGCAGCACGCTTCTATACTGTTGGAGCAAGCGGTCTGCTGGTGAATTATTTGATTTCTTATCTATTTGGCGTCGTACTTTCTAACCTCTGGTATTTACATGCTACTATGATTGGAATCATCTTCTCCATTACATCAAATTTCTTCTTAAACAAAATATGGACCTTTGAGGATCGGACTTTTTATTTTAAAAAAACTATAATACAATACGGGCTATTTCTTGGGTTTAGTGGAATGGGTGCTTTATTACAACTTGGCCTAGTATACTATTTAGTAGATTTACAACACTTGGAATATGCAATTTCATTATTTATGGCAGTAGCAATAGCCTCTATTGGGAACTTTCTTTTGAACAAGAAATGGACATTTAAAGAGCAAGTCTGGAGTTAAAACCTCGAAAAATAAATTGCCAAACAACATTATATTAGATCACATTTTTTGTAATTGGTGATACGAATTGATGCACAAATCCGATCGCCAATTTCATACCGCGATCTAAGCCGATCAATATTTTTGGTCTAATGTTCCAAATTTGGTAAAATAATCTTATATAAGGGTCATTCTCAAATTAGGCTGATGGAAATAACAGGAAAGTCAGTATTAACTTTAGTTTTGATTTTCATATTAGCAACAGGCACGGTTTTAAGCAACCCTGCAGCGCTTGCTACGACCATTACAAGTACAATTGGCACGAGTACACTGACAACAAGCACTACAACAATCCCAATTAGTACCATTTCTCAAACATCCACATCAGCAGTCTCTACTGTATCTAGCAGTACATCATTCCCAATCTCCACTGTATCTTCAACTTCCTCATTCCCAGCAAGTACCGTTTCTGAAACATCCACATCACCAGTCTCTACTGTATCTCAAACATCCACATCACCAGTCTCTACGGTATCTCAAACATCCACATCAGCAGTATCCACAATATCTCAAACATCCACATCAGCAGTA
>JAHEZK010000089.1 GCA_023251115.1 Nitrosomicrobium frigidum (SeqCode)
AGGAACCGCCATTGTTTTTCTTAATGCGGATGCGCCATGGAATACGCCACATCCTCATACTATCAATATTAAAGATAACTCGGGAAAGGTAATTCATACTACTGGAAAGATGGAGTATGCTAATTCATCTGATTCAAAAGTATTACCTGTAGGCACTTATTCAATAACAGACACGGAGTATGAGTGGATGAAAGGGACAATTAGTGTATCGGATGAAACTTCTACAGGCAAAGAAATAGTAGGAGGATTTTATTCTCCAACTAATCAAGTTTCGAATAATTTAGACAATGATGGAAATATGCACCCAGGATGGTTGGGTTATTATGAAAGTGAATTTCCAAAGAATGGTTTCAACATTCTTAGCGAGCACAATTTCAGCTACAACACCTGCTCCTATTGTGAGGGCAAATTCTGGCCTGATAATAAGACTGGTGATCACACGCTAATAATTTTTGGTACCGATCAACCACTTTCGGAAGCTATAGTCAAACTTCAGAAGCTAGTAAAAGACAATGTATACATTTGATCAAATTCTTTTCATTTTATCTTCACAATGACCATAGGTCGCATTGAATAAAACTCGTATCTTCTGAAGACCCACTCCCTGCTAGGTACATTCCTGGTTATAAAATAAAACTAGTAATATTATGAAATGGGCTGCAAACGAATCTGTGATGAAATAGGTATATTAGGAGCAAAATATAGTGACGGAGTCAAATATTGTAGAAGATGTTCGGTATATTTTTTTCATGATGGATCATTTTGTCCTTGTTGTCATCTTCATCTTAGAACCAAACCAATCAGATCGCGAAAGTAATAGTTGATCCTTTTTAGGTTTGGTGATTTCTGAAATATATTACGGCCTGAGATGATCTAGAAAAAGGTTTTAGGACCAGCAATTGCTACACTACACTATGAGCGACAATAATCTTGAAACGGCTACTTTTGCCGCCGGTTGTTTCTGGGGTGTGGAAGATGCGTTCATGAAAAAAAAAGGAGTAAAAGTAACAAGTGTTGGATACACTGGAGGAAATTTTTTAGATCCAACATACGAGGATGTGTGTACTGATAAGACTGGACACGCTGAGGCCATACAAATAAAATTTGATCCCAAGGAAGTATCTTACGGGGAACTTTTAGATTTGTTTTGGTCCATCCATAATCCAACCACCAAGAATAGACAAGGCCCTGACATAGGATCTCAATATCGTTCCACTATTTTTTATCATACTGCAGCGCAAGAAAACATTGCTAAAAAATCAAAGCAAGAGCTTAATGATTCAAAATTTCAGAACAAGATAGTTACGGAGATTGTACCAGCAACGACATTTTATCCGGCAGAAGATTATCATCAAAAATATTATCAAAAGATTGGCGGGGGTAGTTGTTATAATTAAAAAAAATGTCATATGCATTGGACTAATTAAAAATAGAAAAACCAGTAGAGTAATAATCTAGATAAGTAGAGACGATTTTAAGCGAATTCAAAGCTGTGTTGTAATGTGCAAATTGTTCCCAACATTATCTATTTGTTTTTGAAGAGGCATCGCAGATCCTTAAATAATTTGTTGAGTAAGGGTACACAACTCCTAAACACCAACTGGTGGGTAACTTTGGTTGGTCTGGTTCTTGTTCAGTGGCCAAAACTCCCACCAGTAAATCTAAAAATTATCAGTTGTTCTCATTGTTGTTCTATTTCAATATGATGCTAATTTGCTATTGTTTGGCTCTGCTCTCTCATGAACTGGGTGAGATAGTATCTTCCACCAGTACCTTTTCCCGTGGTTCCAGAATCTTTCCATCCACCAAAAGATTGACGTCCCACCATTGCTCCAGTTGTTGAACTTTTTTTTCTATTTACATAGACAACTCCTGCCTCTATTCCCTGAAGAAATTTCAAAATTTCTTTCTTTTTGTTACTGTAAATTCCTGATGTTAATCCATATTCTGATTCGTTTGTCATTTCGAGTGCCTTATCAAAATTATCGAATTCTGTAATACACAGAATAGGAACAAATAGTTCCTTTTGCAGTAAAGAATGATGCATTGGAAGTCCATCTACAAGGGTTGGTTCTACGTAAAAACCATGTTTAAGCTCTTTATTTTTTATCACCGAACCACCTATCAAAATATTACCATCTTTTGATGCTAGTTTAGAATACTTCTTGAAACTGTTGTATGCGCTTAAATTTATCACTGGCCCCACAAAACTTTCTCTCTGTTTGGGATTTTGAATTCTTAATTTTCTTGTCTTTTCTATCAGTTTTGATAAGAATTTGGATTTAATACTTCTCTGAACATAAACTCGTGAACATGCGCTGCATTTTTGTCCTGAGAATGAGAATGCAGCCTTAGCTACACCTTCGGCTGCCATATCCAGATTTGCACTATCCGTCACTATGGTTGCATTTTTTCCTCCCAGCTCTGCAATCACTGGACGAGGTTTTGTTGTGGCTGATTCACTCATTAATCTGTATCCAACCTGCCTTGATCCTGTAAACACAATGCCAGCCACCTCTCTACTTTCAATGATTGCCTTACCTATTTCCACACCCGAACCTGGAACAAAATTTACTACTCCATCAGGGAGCCCCGCCTCCATCATAATTTCAACTATCTTATAACCAATTATGGGAGTATCACTAGCCGGTTTTATGACTACAGTGTTACCAGTTATGAGAGCGCCAACGGACATGCCGACCAAAATTGCCGCAGGAAAATTAAAAGGAGCGATTACAGCCCATACCCCGTAAGGCTTCATCAAACTTGTGTTCTGCTCATCAGGGATCGTTGATTTCTTCATGACGAATCCTCTGTTTTTTTCCATTTCATCTGAATAATACATTATAAAATCAATCGCTTCATCTATGTCGGCTATTGCCTCGTACCTATTTTTGCCATTTTCAAAAGTAAGCCATGCAGATAATTCAAACTTACATCTCTTCATATTAGACCCAATTCTTCTAAACAACGTTACTCTTTCTTTATATCCTACGCTACTCCATTTTTCAAAGGCTTTGTTTGCTGCCTGAATTGCCCTTTTAGCATGCATTGAATTACCTTTCGACATTTGTCCCAAAGTGATTCTTTTGTCTGTTGGAGAAGTTCGAGTCATAGATTTTGAGGTATAGATTTTTTTACCATTTATAATAACAGGATAGGTCTTTCCAAATTCAGTTGAAACTGAGTTAACTGCCTTCTCGTATAGCCTATGAAATCGATACTCTTGATTATTCTCAAGAAAGTTCTGGAAAGTATCTTCATTTTTGAATACCATTTCTAAAAATACTCACTCATAGCTGAAAAGTTGGTAATAACGACCGCTAATAGAAATGTGGAGGCTAGTCTAATGATGATATGATAGTGACTACGATTATCTTTGGCTGAATAATAACGATTTTGAGTAACTAAAGCAATCAAGATTCTATGAGAGATCTGACAAGTAAAAATATATTTCTTTTTCTCTCCCTAATTCTTCTCAAAGAATAATGTAACCATTTTTCACCGTACGGTATGTATTCCAATACAGTATATCCACTTTTAACCAATTGTTGTTTTAGTTCGTCTCTAATTCCTTTTAATAGTTGAAACTGCAAGTTCTTCATTTTTTCTGATCCTTTAGACGATAGTGAGACTGCCTCCTCAATAAGTTTGGAATCATGAGTAGCAACGGCCAAGATCCCTTCGTATGTAGCCTCTTTCATTACTACTCTCATGAGTCTTGAAAAATTTTGACTTACTTCACTATTTGATTGATACGCCTCATCAGTTTCGCCACTGTATGCACCCTTTACAATTCTTAGATTCGCAGAGTTTTCCATAAGATGTAGTAGATCACTATAACTCCTTTTAAGATATGATTGAATAGCTACTCCTGTATCTCTATTTTTTCTTAGTACTTCAAGATAAATTGATAGCGTATCTTCCACATAGTTAGAATTTTCAATATCTATCCACATGAAATAGCCACTCTGCTTTGCTTTTTCGGAAATCTTTGTAAAGTTCTCTAAGCATACATCGTATCCGATACTAAGACCAATTTGTGTTGGTTTTACAGAAATGCTACCTCGAACATTCTTAGTTTTTAATAAATTGAGTAAAGTAAAATATTCTTTAACCGATTTATCTGTCTCAGATTCTTGTGTGTATCCCTCGCCTAGATAATTAAGAATCGCTGACATACCTTTTTGATTTGATTTACTTGCTTCAGATATTGCGTCAGTATTGGAATATCCTGCAATCCATCTCTTAGACAACTTAAATAACATTCTTTCTAAAAGAATTG
>JAHEZK010000090.1 GCA_023251115.1 Nitrosomicrobium frigidum (SeqCode)
CTTTTTGAAATCCTTTAATAGGTCGTGCTTATTGATTAGAAAAATCCTAGTAATTGATTAAATTATGAATAATATTAGAGATAATTCCATTTCCAGACACATCAATGAATAATTAAAAATTAAAGCTCACATCCATGGTTAGCTTTATGTAGTATTAATTCAAGCAGGACAAAAAGATTTTAAAGATATATTATTATGCGATAATATTGGAAAAATTCATTCTAACTAAGAAAATAAAAAGGTATAGATATCTTCTGGCCTTCTCCTTCTTGATTTTATTCTTGTTGTCAATGATGGTTGCTATAAGATCTCAAGAAGTACCGACAGAGACTCAACCTGAAGGTGGTCATAGTACCCAAAATCCTTTAACGTTAACTGTTATACATGAATACTTTGATATCATGGCAGTTTTCCTAGAAGCCGGGGTTGTTGTGCTTTTGTGGAAAACTGTAAAAGATTTTGCAGAACTTGCAAAAGTAAGCAAATTACAAACAGAAGTTAGATTTAGACCGTGGGTTGGACCTAGTGGTGGATTTGAGTTATTAAGAGATGAAGAAGATAAAAAACAATACTCCATAGCTCTCAAAAACTTTGGGGAAGTTCCAGCTTCAAACGTAATTGTTACATGTACAATATCAGACGCAAAACCTGACAAATTAGCAGTTATCGATAGCTCAAAAACGAGCCAAAATAACGAATTTCATTTAGGACCCCTCTTGCCAGGGATGGAAAAGAGATACTGGATCTTCATAGACAATGAAAAATATAGAAAAACAATTGAAGGTGCTTCGGAGCTATTCATTTTCATATACTTTTCATATGTATTTTCCGGTGGCAAAAGCGGTTATGGCATGATAAGTCAATTGGATAAACGAACTAACAATTTCGTTCATAGGGAGATGTGGATAGATTGACCAAAAAGTGAGACAAAAATCTATAATGTGAATATACTATGTTTATATACCGTAAAAAAGAACTTGATATCTATGTCACAAATTAAAATTTGGATGGCATTGACCGTAATCGGGGGATTATTCCTTTTGGTTGGCGCGCAAAGCTTAGTTTTTGCACAAGGTGCAAATGACACCTCCATGATGGGAAATGCAACAAATGCAACAGGTTGGGCAGCAAATGCAACAAATGCAACCAGTATGGCTAACGGCACTGGTAACATCTCTGGTCTATTGCCATAATATCTCTGGTCTATTACCACCATGAAACTAGGTAGAATATGATTGGAGGATGACCTCTGATCAACAATTTTTTTCTTTAACTTACTCTAAATACACGATTCTCATAATTTCGATCTTCCTTGTCTTACTCGCTATTGAAAATGTAGATGCCATAGTTGCGCGCTTTCTAGCACAATTCAATACATCCACTGCAGGCATGACTTTGTTCATCATTATATCTATCGGTTACATATTGGGCCAGTTTCTTTTACTTAGATTTATGAATTCGAGTAGTCATACAATAAAAGTCAGATCTAGTTTAATTTCGAATTTACATAAAGCTGTGTCCATAGTGCAGTCGGTGTTAGTTGGAAACATAATTTTATTAATTGCTCAAATGGCGCTTTTCTCCAGGTATTCTATCCTATCTTTAGTATTAGTTGCCTATGTAACTAACTTTTTTACCGCTGGTTTACTTGCTGTATTTGCCTTAAGGTTCTTCTCTTGGTACAGAAATGGGAATCACAGTTTGGGAATATTGTTGTACGCCTTAGCATTTATTATACTGGCCACGTCAGAGGTCTTTGCGGGAATAGGTTCTGGATATCTACTTTGGCAAAAAGACGACATCATTACCCCCGCATCAGAGGCTCATTTCCGTAGTTTTCCTGAAGGAAGTCTCCTCGATATTTTTTTCTCCTCTTATTCATATGTTGATTACTCTTCATTTTTGCTTACGTTAGTAGCCAGTGCGTTACTACTATACCACTACAGTAAAAAGGCAAGAACCCCAAAAATGATAATAATTATAGCGCTGCCAATTCTAGGTTACACAGCTACGATATTGGATGCACTTAATATTTATGATACTGATACAAATCCAGATCTCTTCTACTATTACATCTTTCAAATACTAGCGGCGATATCAGGCGGGGCGCTCTTCGCCTTTTCTTTCTGGTTCATTTCGAAGAAGTTACCCGAAAGTCCCGTCAAGACTTTTCTAAAAATAGCGGCTTTAGGATTCGTTATATTATATCTCTCAAATCACATTGATGTGAATTCGGGTCCATATCCTCCATACGGAATCAACGCCCTTTCGCTATTGCCACTTTCATCTTACTTTGTTCTGTTTGGTCTTTATTCCTCTGCTCTATCTCTTTCTCAGGATATTACCTTACGTAATCATTTGAGGTCAATGGCTAGAAATGATCAGAATTTGCTTTCAAGTATAGGAACAGCACAAATGGAGAACGAAGTAAAAAGAGCAGTTGGTGAGCTTAAGGGTGTTGCTGATGTAGAAGAGAAGGAACTCGCAGAAAAGACTGGTATTGAAACTCCAATTGCTGAAAACGAAGTTGAAGATTACTTGAAACAGGTTATCGAGGAAGTAGCTAGAAGTAGAAAAAAATAATCATGTTTCAAATCTAAAGGAAGACTTGCAAATAAGACAATTTGTAATATTTACAAATTAGAGTAAGGCTCCAATTAACTAATTAGAGGTAATCCTTCACATAATTTGAAATAATTAGCTTTATTGCAGACTCTATTATTTTACCATGATCAGAATCAACTTCAGTACTTATTAATAACAAGTGCTCGTCTTCCAGTGGCATTGTGATCTGTTTAACCTTCTCATACTCTTCCATAGCGTATCTGGCCTTGCCGATTCTATCTGCTAATTTGTTATGAAGTCTCCATCTCTCAAGCGAAATAAGATTGGCCTTTTTTATTTCATCATTAGTAAGAAAGCTTTTGATCCCCTCTCTAAGTCCTCCATTCTTTATTTCCCCCGTATTGCCACAGACTCCTACAAATCGAATTTTGGGGTCAAGGTCAAATACATCGTGACAGAGCTTTTCAAAATCCATATTGATTTAAATACCGTGACTATCTAAAATACTATACCCCTGACATAATACCCAAAATTAGACACCTTTATACTACCTGCGCTGAATTTATTCAAGCAATGACGAAGTGTATTGCATTCCACTCATACAAAGGGGGAACAGGCAAATCAACTATCAGTTCCAATCTGTCTGCGTCGTTGGCAAAAAAAGGATTAACGGCTGTGTTACTGGATGTTGATGTATATGCCCCAAGCCTGCAGGACTACTTTCAATGGCAACCTAAAAAATCAATTAATGATTATCTTTTTGAAAATGCAAACATTGATGAAGTTATCCACGATTTAACTCCTGTCCTAAACAAATTTGAATCTGGAGATGGAGAGCAATCTGAATCAAAAGGAAAGCTTTTGGTTGCGTTTTCCAGTACATCAAAAGATGAAATTTACAAGCTCGACGGTGCTGTAAGGCAAGAAGGTTCAAAGATACAGCTGCTGCGAAAGTTCCTAATGCTAAGAGAGGAGATTGTTTCCAAGTATAATGCAGATTTTATTATAATTGATACGAGCCCTGGGATTCGCTATTGGTCTATAAACTCTCTTGCTATTGCAGACACTATCTTGCTTTCACTCAAGTTAGACGGTATTGATCTCAAAGGTACCCGTTTACTGGCAAAAGAAATCTATGAAAGTCTCACAAAGCTCGGAACCAAATCATATCTTCTCTTAAACAGAGCTGCAGGATATTGTTTGCCCCCCAATTTGGCTGGCGAAACCAGCGCTTCAAATCAAGAGATATACGAAAATACGGTTGGCAATCAGAGTACAGTAGTTTCTAAACTTAGTGCTGATGTTGGCATGGATACAATACTATCTATTCCTTGCTACTGTGATATTCAGTTTGATAGCAATGAATTCTTAACCGCATTAAAGTTTCCCAATCACCCATTTGCAGGTAAAATTAATGCACTTATTGAAAAACTTGAGAAAATTTAGAGGAATATTTAAAAAATCCAAAATACTCAACATCAATCAAGATTATGCCTGAAGTTAGGATTCCAGGGCTTTCAAGCCTAGTAGGGGAAGCAACCGCTGAGAAGACTACTTCTGGAACTATTTTACTTATGAGCCCTCCTGGGGGTGGAAAGACGCTCTTTTGTAGGCAGATGATAACAGAAAGTTTGCAGAACGGATGTGGTTGTATCTACATTAATTCAAGTATGACCCGTAAGGAGTATGAAAACCTTTTCAACAATATTAC
>JAHEZK010000044.1 GCA_023251115.1 Nitrosomicrobium frigidum (SeqCode)
CGTGATTTTGATAATGTTTTTGGTAAAGTTCTTTATACATTTTCGGAAAGGCAGAAAATAAAGCTCTTAACCATCCCAATGGATGACAATTTACTACTCGTTTCTATGGATATATCATCCGACCACGATGAATTAATAAAAAAGATTTTGAACATATTGCCAAAACTAACCAAGTCATAGAATTTGTCAAAAAAGATAGTGCACGTTATATGAAAACATTATTTCTTTAAATGTAAAATATGTAAATAGCACACAAAGAACTTATTTTGTTCATGGAGATTGACAGGATTCAAGATACTAAAACCGTAGAATACTTAGCGACTCTTTATTTTAGCTCGATTTTGTGTTGATTAGAATACCACTTATTTTTCTCTTTTCCCACAGCATCAGGTATATTATTCCAATTACCAAAAATATTTCGACTGATTTGGCCAATATACCGGCAATATCTACATTTTCTGGCTTGTTATCTGGAGATAAAGGAGGTGCAACGATTACCGAATACGCATATAGCCCTATTAGAACAGAAGTTCCAACAAGTCCAAACAGATTCAAGGCCAGCCTTTTCTTGTATTGACTCAAAATAAGATTTCTATTGTTACTAGTATAAGTATCTGCAGAGAAATTGATCAAGATGTACAATATTCCATATGCAATTTGAGCCCCCGCTGCAGCCATTAGGAATATTGAGTAGTAGATTTGCAAAGATCCATGTTCCGGAAAAATCGCCAAGTGGACGAGTCCTCCTGCCATAGCAACTAACATTATGACATATTTCAGGGTTTCTTTTTCTGGTATCGTAATCGATCTCTGATTTCTTCTCTTAAGATATATTTTACCTAACACAGATCCAAGAACTATGATTGGGATCAAGATAGAAATCGCTAGAAGAGAGTTTCTGACAGGACCCCAGGAATCTGAGATAGTAACATTAAAAATCACACGTTTACAATCACAATCCGCGGTACTCGACAATATGGATCTAGGGGGATCTAATTGAATATGATTCACCATCTTATCGTCATTGGCCACACTAAGCACTATTTCATATGAACCTGGATAAGGAAAGACGTAATATAGGTTGAAATCCCCAATATCTTGGAGTGTCCAGGGAAATGCCTTTACTCTTTCACCAGTACTTTCTTGATAGATTTCGACCATTGTTTCAATATTGTATACATCCTTCCCATCAAAATCTTGTACACTGAAAGTTATTTGTGTAGGTTGATTAGGTGCCGCATATTCCGGATCGAGTGCCATATAAGGATAATATTTTCCCATTCCATCCCTGTTTGATCCACCATTGTAATGGGGCGTGTGAGAAAGATGGGCAAATGTAATAAAATGCGTAGTAAAACTCATCATTAACACAAATAGAAATAATAGTATCATGATATACTGCTTTTTCAAATTAATAACAATGAAAACTAGCACAGGCGTTTCATATAAGTCGTACTCGAATCCGAGAAATTTATTTAAAATAAGTTCTTTACCGTTGGGTATCCTGACGTCAATAGATGGGCTATCAAAGAATCGTTATCCTTTGACAATGTACAATGTCGACAGAAAAATTATAACAGCAGTCTTTTCACTCCTTTCTCTATAAGTTGAAAAAGTCAATAAGTGTAAAAGAATATCTTGAGAATTTTCCTCATTCTTCTTTTAGAAATAACCAAGATAACGTAATAAGACAAATCTGTGAAGCCTTTAATTCAGGTTGTAAATACGTTATATTGGAAGCTCCAACCGGATTTGGCAAAAGTGCAATTGCAATGACCGTTGCGCGGACGCTTGGTTCTAGCTTTGTATGTACCGCAACTAAGGATCTTCAAACTCAATACACATATGATTACGGGTTCCTAAAAGTTGCAAAAGGAAAAAATAACTTTCAATGTAGGGTAAAGGAAGATTTTATGGAAGCAGGAAAATATCTTTGCACTTCTTGCAACTCAAGATCTGAAATTGAGTGCAGACACACCACTTGTGATTATGGGCCATGTCTTTCTGATGAATCCATGGAGGGGGCAGGATGTAGATACAGAACTTTCATAAATGATTACAAGATCGATAATAAAGGAAGAAAAAATGAAAGAATCTTTATTAGTAAAGAAAAATTAGAAAATTATGAAACTGAGTATTCAAATTGGATTCATCTAAAGAACTTTGATATTCCACGACAATGGAGTCCCTGTTATTATTTTGATCAGCTTTTTCAAGCTTTAAAGGCAAGCCATTCTATATTTAACTACTCTATTTTTTTATCGTTACTAGTCAATAAGAGTATGATTCAGCAAAGAGAATTACTCGTACTCGATGAAGCACATTTACTTGAAACTGAAATCATAAAATTCAGGGGGCTTTCGATATCAAAGAAACGGTGGAGAAGATACATTAGTGACTTTAAGATGATCGACTATGGTTTCGATTTGAATGGGTGGCTAGGGTTTCTTATAGATTTAGAAAAGACTATCCTTACCCTCATAGGTTACGATTCCCTGGTAAAATCCCTTGTGATGGAACGGAAAACAAAATATGGATATGATTCAAAAAACAAGGCAAAAGCTAAAAACAAAAGAATAGTGAGTGCATCGGAATTATTTGAAGATGACGAAAGTCTTGAAATAGATATAAAATCCGAAGATAAAAAACACATTCAAATAGACAAGGAATTATTGATTGATATTGTACAGGATATCGACAAGCTTACAAGGACCATAAATAATATTCTTTCAAATCCAAAAAACTGGATAGTCTCAGAAGTGCATAAGGAAAACTACGACGTTCTGCGGGTAGAATTCAAGCCTTTGGATGCCTCCAAATATATTAGAACTGTTGTTGAAAAATGTCCAAAAACACTAATCATGAGTGCAACCATTCTAAACCATAGAACATTCGAAAAAAATCTTGGACTGGATACTGGAGATGATAGAACCAAATTTATACAGATCCAATCAGATTTTCCAATTGAAAATAGGCCAATTTTTCCTCTAAGTGTAGAATATCTGAATTTTAGTAATTTACAGCAGACGGATGTCAAGACAAAAATATCTCGTGCGATTGATAACATAATGCACATACATAGTAACGATAAGGGTATAATCCATACCACTTCATATGAACAGATAAATTTTATCAAAGAGAACCTTTCAAAAATGAATTCCAGGAGACTGATATTGACAGACCCTGAAATCCAAAGGGACGAAGTAATAAAAGAACATATTGACAGCAAGAAGCCAACTGTTCTTATTTCTCCTTCATTGCATACAGGTCTTGACCTGAAAGATAACTTATCTCGATTTCAGATAATTACCAAAGTCCCTTATCCCAACATAGCAGACAAATGGACTTCAGAGAAGAGGAAGATAAATGAGGAATGGTACTATTGGCAGACAGCGCTGAGACTAGTTCAAGCTTATGGCAGGTCTATAAGGTCTAAGGATGATTGGGCAAAAACATACGTTTTGGATGCGGCTTTTAATTACTTTGTGAAGATGAATGTCAACATACTGCCAAAGTGGTTCGTGTCTGCGATAAGAACTGAAAGATAAATATAGGATTTAAAAATCCCAGGATAAAAGACCTAACCTTGTTCTCCTATCAATGAGAATGAGAATCCCACAGCAAGAATGTTAATTGTAATTGTATTTGATTTTGAATGACTATGTATCAGAAAAATATGTAACAATTATATCAATAACGGAATTATACTTTGAAAAAAACTAACAAAGTTAGATACAGTTACTTTTAGTAGATATGACAGTAGATATTGACTGAAAAATCAAAACAAAATCAGCTTTTGGGCAGTATGAAATCAATTACACAAAATATTGTAATTACGAATTTTAAGACTATCTGAATTCTGAGATGGTAGTTTGATGAAAAATCTAATAAGCGATTAAATCTACAACTAAGATGATAGATGATAGTCAAGAATAATCAGCTTAAACAGGACATCCTTACTGCATTGGCTGATAAAGAGATGCTAAAGATACTAGATCTTTCTATGTATAATTCCAAATCAGTTAATGACATAATCAGGGAAAGTGACATTAGCTATACGACTATCTACAGAAAGATAAAATGGTTATTGGATAAAGAATTACTGGTTGTAGACAAGATTAATTTATCCCCAGAGGGAAAAAAATATACTACATTTCGTAGTGTTCTGAAGAGCATTATCATCCGATATAAAAAGGATGAAATTATTGTGGAAGCTGAAGAAAATGTCGATTTGATTGGAAAAATGGGAGGACATTTTTTTTCAATACCAAATACAATATAACAGTCTATGTCGTTTCAATCATCATTTTTCCGCTCTTCTTTGCATAATAGAACCTGATCCAAAGCATAAGTGAAAAGAAAAGCATGGCCATAGTATGCAGAATCATGCCTACTTCACCACGACCAAATATCGTGAAAATACCTTCCTCATGCAAGACCCTTACTATTTCGCCTGCTATCCAAATTAGTACAAATATTGAGATCTGAAATTGAAATTTTCTTATATTTCTTGAACTTAGTGCAGACCAACCAAACAGTCCGAGAGAAATTACAAGTAGGAATATAGTACTTTTATCTGGAAAGAAGAAAAGTGAATCACTCAAAGCTGTCTTACTTCCTGCTTTGATTTAACGAGCAAATAACAAAGGCCAAAGAAAATCAATACAATGATGGACACTGGTTCCAAAAGACCTTCTGATAGTAAATCATAGCCAAAGTAATATGCCACATGGTAAAACGAATGAATCACGGTGAAAACCAAGAAGATTATTGCCAACTGTCTTATTCTGCCTTTTGATTTTGCACTAAAATAAGCTAACACAGTTGACCCAGCAAAAAATGCAATACCGCTGAGAAGGTGTAGGTATGATTCGTCTATCAATTTTATTATTTAACAAGAAAATCCTTTATAATCATATCCTCTTCAAGTAGGAGAATAAATCTAATAGAAACTGACGGAATAAGTACGTCAGTTTTGTGTTTCCTGTTTCGGAACAATATCAAGTATGACAATGAGTAATAAGGCATAAGGCGGGTTTTTTATCAGTCAATAATCTTAATGGGGCTAGGTTTCAATTGTGAATTTCAAGAATGAAATTTTAAAGAAAATTAATTAAGCATATTTTAGGCATAAGAGATATTGAAAGTATATCTAAACGTTCTTGTAGCGAGCTTAGGCTTGATAGCAGGTCTGTTAGTGATTTCTCATGTAAGCAGTACTCAAGTCCTGGCCCAAGCGGATGAAAACAAAGAAACTAAAATATCAAATACCAATGTGGCGACAGGAAACAATACAATTATCCTTAATCCACAAGAAACAAACGAAACATATAGGTGGGTAAATAGTTCCGGTGGAATAAATCCCACATTAGGGATCGCTAAGGGTAATGAATATCTAATCAAGATAAATAATCCTACTGATACGAAACATGAGCTGATTATAGAGGATGCCAAGCACTCTGAAATAGGAAAGAGTAAAGGGATTCAACCAGGAAAGAATACTGAATTTAAATTTAGCACGGAAAAAACCGGACAGTTAAATTACTTTTGTGAATATCATCCTGAGACAATGAAGGGGATTATCAACGTAATTGAAAATCCCTAGATGAAAAAGATTTGGTTAACTTAATTTCGCATAACCCAATATTGTAGCAATTCATGGTCAAATTTATTTTTCTGACCATTTCTTGTTAACAATGTATAACCCATCACAAATCATATGATAGATAGCATTTACTGAATTTATTAGTTGGGTTTGATATCGAATCTGTGACACAAACTGACACAAATCTAACATTATCATTCTAATTGGTTCTGTAGTTATCGGAAATCTATCCTTACCTTCTTTCCTGAATTACCAATTTCCTTTATTTTACCAATGGATATTTGAACTATGAAAAATACAGAGGCATAAGACTCACTGATGATGGAATTAAGATAGCTAAAAGTATACACACCAGGCATGAGATTTTAGCCAAATTCTTTAGAATGATTGGAGTAGATGACGAAACCGCAAACAATGACGCTGAAGGAATAGAACATCATTTACACCCCGAGACACTAAAGAAATTAGAAGAATTCATGATTGCTATTAAGGACAAATGGAATCCGACTTTAGATTAAATTTGAATCTTTTTTCAATAAATCTTTGTTTGCGCCCCAAGATTGCATTTATCTTATTTAAGTCGTTTCAACAGGTCATCAACATTTGATGAATTGATAACATCAATCTTTTTTGCCCATCCCCTTCTCGCCTGACCTACGCCAAATAATAGGTAGGCAAAATGGACAGGATGGTG
The DNA here is from genome assembly GCA_023251115.1 of Nitrosomicrobium frigidum (SeqCode). Lineage (GTDB taxonomy): Archaea > Thermoproteota > Nitrososphaeria > Nitrososphaerales > Nitrososphaeraceae > TA-21. The sequence goes on from JAHEZK010000044.1 coordinate 6,300, forward strand.
CGCATCAGAATTTATGGCAAGTTTCACGCCATTGTTTACTGCCAAACGGATATATTCATCCCTCAAATCTAATCTATTATAATTAGAGTTGATTTCCAGAATAGTTCTAGTCTCACATGCAGTATCAATTAACTTTTCAATATCTATAGAATATCCTTCCCTTTTATTTATCAATCTGCCTGTAGGATGAAATATAATATCCACACTTGGGTTTTTTGCCGCCTTGATGAGCCTTTCAGTTTGAATCTCCTTTGACAGGGAAAAATTTGAATGTATAGATGCTCCAACAACATCCAGCTTATCGAGTATATTATTTGGTATATCAAGGGCACCATCTTTGAGAATGTCAACTTCGGCAGAACTCAAGATCCTAAACTTGGTACCAGTTAAATCTTCGTTTATAACGTCGTTTATTTCTTGTATTTTATCGATTTGATTTAACAGTTGGTTCTCATTCAAACCATTCGCCAATCGAAGACTCTTTGTGTGATCGGTAATTGCGATGTAATCTAGTCCAAATTTTTTTCTTGCATGTATCGCCATATCTTCTATCGACATAGTACCGTCAGTATTATCAGTATGTGTGTGAAGGTCTCCTTTTAGATCCCCGTAATCTATCAGGTCTATTTTATGGTTCTGATCCTTAGAGAAGAATTGAATTTCGCCAAGATTTTCCCTCAGTTCAGGTGGGATATATTGAAGGCGGAGGTTTTGATAAATTTCCCTTTCATTAGTACCAGCAATTTTCTTTCTTTTTTTATCGAATAATCCCCATTCGTTAAGATGAAGACCCATTGAAATTGCCAGGTTACGCAGAGAAATATTATGTTCCTTATTGCCAGTAAAATATTGGCAAGCAGATCCGAAACTTTCTTCTGGAACGACTAACAAATCCACATCTATTCCGTTCCGAAGTTCAACGAATGCTTTTGTCTTACCCTGACCTTTAATTTCTTCAACTTCAGACATCTTTACAAAAAAGTTGATTACTTTTTCTGGTTCATCTGTTGACACAACAATATCAATATCTCCAATGGTTTCTTTCATCCGCCTGAATGATCCTACGACCGAACAATGAATCACATTAGCATGACCTGTCAGTCGGCTTTCAATTTTTTTAATCAGAGGAAAAATATCTCCCAATAAATATCTGCTATTGTCTATTTTTGAAAATTGAATTGTCTTGAGTATTTTATCTTCTTTGATCTTTGAAAAGCCTTTTAGTTTGGCAATTTTTCCTTCTGATGCTGCTATCTGCAGCTCTGATAAATTCTTGATTTTCAATTTGTCGTACAATATTTTTACCGTCTTTGGACCTATTCCTTTCATGTTAATAAAATCAGAAACTCTGATTGGCATTTTCTTTCTTAATTCCTCGTGGTAAGCAATTTTGTTTGACTTGATTAACTCCTCTATTTTTGAGGAAATAGCACTGCCTATCGATGGTAAATCTCGAAGTCCCCTAATTCCATTCTTGTTATATATCTCTACAACACTGGTGGACAAGCCTTCGATCATGTCAGCAGCCTTTTCATACGCTCTTACTTTGAAGATAGTATTGGGATCATCTTCAGTTATCTGGATAAGATATGAGATTTCACGCAATATTTTAACAATTTCAATATTCTTCATTTCATGTTTGAGGAAATAATATGTAACCTAAACGTAATAATAAATCTAGTCTTTACCATGCCTGACTGGAATAAAATGAACTTAAGTAATTTTCCATATAAGTTAAATTGTATTATGGTGTCATACCTGTCATGATTGAATTAGGATATGATTATCCTCTATATAGACCGCCCTCTGAAGCTAATTCGGTTATTTTCCAGGTTACTTTAGGATGCTCATTTAACAAGTGTTCATTTTGTAATATGTATAGAACCAAAGAATATTCTGAGAGGCCATGGGAAGAAATTAAGAATGAAATAGATCTTGTTTCAAAATCGTATCCGCAAACTGAAAAGATTTTTTTAGCGGATGGAGACGCTTTAAACCTTTCTACATCAAGATTAATCCAAATATTGGATTATCTCAAAGGAAAATTTCCAAACCTAAAGAGAATTTCATGTTATGCCATGCCAAAAAATCTTCTTCAAAAAAGTTCCGATGAGCTTAACCTGCTTAATAGTCGAGGTCTGAATATGTTTTACGTTGGCATAGAAACGGGACATGATATTGTTCTGAAAAAAATTACCAAGGGGGCCACTGCAAAAAGTATTATTGAGGCATGCAGGAGGGCCAAAAAAAGTGGCTTTATCCTCTCATGTATGGTAATACTGGGCATCGGAGGGAAAAAATATTCTGTAGAGCACATCAAGGAAACAGCTAGAGTAGTTAGTGAAGTTTCACCAAATTTTCTGGCCGCGTTAACACTGATTCTCGAAGATGGTGTATACGATGAGTTTATGCATAAATTTGGCGAAAAGTTTGAACCGTTAGACGATACTTCGTTACTAGATGAGCTTGAAATACTCGTGAGTAACATCAAACCATCTACATCAGTGGTTTTTAGAGCTAATCATGCCTCAAATGTGTATTCTATTGGTGGTAATTTGCCTGACGATAAGGATAAAATTCTTTCATTGGTAAGAAGCCTAAGGGGACACCCAGAATTACTAAAACCAAAAATATTGCGCAGATTCTGATGGTAACAACCAACGCAATAAATAGCCGGGTTTGATAGAAAGATTCGAAGCATATATCGAAGATCCTTGGTTTTACCGGTTTATTTATCATGCATAATTCTATCGTACATATGAACTAGATAGAAAAACAGAAACAAACAACCGGTGGCAAGATGTGTCTGATACTGGACAGGAACAAACAATAAATCCGTCCACCAGTTGTTGAAGCGTTAACTTTCTTTGCTCAACAAACTATAAAACACTTGTAAACCTGTTTCAATAAATAATTAATTCCAAATAATTTTGTTTAAGTGAAACAAATATGCAAGTACTAAATGAACGCACTGAGGCTTACTTTAATTTTTATAAATTCGATAGACTCTAGTCGCATCAGGTAAAAGTACGAGTATTGTGTTTAAAATTCTTTAATCATTACTAATCAGATTTAAATTTTGCCTAACCATAAATGGGATGCCTGATAACTATCTTCTGATATGGAAGTTAGGGGAAATCTCGTATCCGTAAAATCAATGAATATAGGTAGTAGAATGCAGATCTGTTAATTTCTTTTAGTTATTGCCAGGAAGAATAACACCAAAATGGCGAGTGTGGAAGAGGGAATAATAATGTCTGCAAATGGGTTATCAAGTGTAAATGCGTTTTCAAAGTTTTCATATATCAAAAAAACGCCAAATAGAGCGAACGCAGTGATAGCATATAACAATCTCTTTTGAGGATTTTTTCTATACGCGGAAATAGATAATGATAATAATATGAGAGAAAACGCAGAACCTATGACATATAGAATAACCTCAACTAGATCACCAATAGGGACTTGTTGAATCAGTGAAAAGACTAGTTCCATTTAACTATGAATTCTCCATGAATGTATTATGTCTTGACTTTTCAAATACTTGGAAAAATCTGTCATATTATTTTCTGACGATTTAACCAACTGAATTTTCAAATCGATCAAGAACTTGGTTTTTCATATTTACGAACCATCCTACAAAATGTTTTGAATTTATATTATTCAAATTAAGATCTATAATCGTAATTCCATTTTCACCCGTAATGCATTTTATACAATCATTTCCTTGCCAAGTATCAGATTCTAAAGGGTACATGCTGGACCCAGTGTCATGTGTTCCTGTACCAAATACACCATACATCAATCCGTGAATGTTGAATCTCTGATAGTTATGGTTGTGGGCTTGTAATACGCCATCAATTCTGCCCGCTCTAAACAAAGGATCGTAACAATCAAACTCGCCATTAGGAGGGTGATCACTTTTTACAGTCACAAACGGTTGGTGAACGACTGCGAATTTGAACCATGCCTTGCTTGATTCAATTTGCGACTTCAAAATTTCGAACTGTGGACCGGTACAATCCAATTTCATATTTGCATCTATATTGAACAAAGCAAGTTTATCAGCAGAAAAACCAAACTTAACTTGTCCAAATGTCCTATTGTTATCTAACCACATCATCACGTCTTTTTCAGAATCGTGATTTCCAACAACTATGTCAGTATTTTCTTTCGTAAATCCATGAGATTGAAGATTCAATAATACCTCGTTTCCATTAGTATATTCAAAATCACCTGGTATTATCAATGCCTGGACATTGTAGTGATTTGCGATTTCTAACTGTGTTGTTAATCCTTGATTGGAGTCAATGTCACCAACTACGCCAATTCGTAGCGTCTTTGATTTATTAAAATTATCAGCAGGAATCCCTACTGAGGATGATTCAACTGAGCAACTTTCATCAACAAGTCCGTCTAAGTCATTGTCCTGTCGGTCTCCACAAACCTCTGACCGTGGTATTACTCCTTGTTGACTATCCATGTTTCTATTTGTATTAAAGGAGGTAACAAAATAAAAGTTCACGTGTTTACTATCTAATATCGAACTAGAAGCCGTAGACCCTAAGGCAATAGGTAAAAACATGATATTAACATAAATTAAGTTAATTAATGTAAAACAAATTATAAACATTAAGGATGCAACATGTTTCAAAAGTAACGTGTTTTATTTGGATTTGATATAAAAACACTTTAGTACAAGTATCAAATTCAAAAATGAAATATCATTCATTTATACACTTGTATTACTAAAATTGAGTATATTATCACTAAAGGGCCTAATCAAACTAGGTCGTTTATGGTCTTCTCTGTTTTGGGCCCAAAAAAGTGTAATCATGAAAAGGAACATTCTGAATAGCAGAAAGCCTTTGAGGTATAATGTAGCATGTTTGTGAAAAATGTTGAATTTTATATATGTGTATTTTAAATTAATTGCCGGGAACTTTTTTCTTTGTTATGACAAATTGGTCTTTTTTATTCGTATTTATATTTTCGTAAAATGTACCCGATAATATTAAATCCTTTTTTGAATTTTTAATATCGACATTCAGGAAGCCATGGCTTTCGAACTGTTCTATGACGTAGGGGACAGTTCCAGTAAAGTTGTGTAATTCAGCACCTCCTGTTCCTACTGTGATAAATATTGGGGCATTTGGTTCAGTATATTTTGTATCATGATTATTTGAAATTTCAGGATAACGTATAGGAAGGAATGAGGACTCGTTATATACTAGTGGAAACGTTCTTTGATAATTGTGATTATGTGCCTGTAGTACAACGTCTACACTGTACTTATCAAACAACGGATGATATGTATCTGTTAAATCCGGCTCCGCTAAATGTTCTGTAAGAGAAGAGTAAAAAGGTCTGAATGAATAGACTATTATCCATTCAATGTTTTTGTTGTTGTGCGCCATCCTTAGATCCTCTGAGATAAAGTTGTACTGTTCGGAACCGTGTTGGTATGGAATAATTGAATTTTTGGCAGTAGCCATTGCCAAGAAGTGAACGTTTTGATAATCAAAGGAATTATAAGGTTTTGTCATATTGAAATGTTGAAGATAAGTGTTGTACTTTATCATCTTCTTCGTTAGATCATGATTTCCAATTGATATTTTTACTCTTCCAGGATCATCCAATGGGGTTATACTGTCAAGCCAACACGCAGCCGATTTATCATAGGAAAGATCACCTAAGGCTATGACAATCTCGGGAACTTTCTTAATCATTCCTTCAATTGTTCTATTAGGTTCATCGCCACAACCAAAGTCACCAGCAGTAACAAAATTGAAATCATGGATCTTTTCTGGTTTATCTTTGGTCTTACTTGCGTTTTCTGCATAGCTTAAATTATAATAGCATCCAAGCATGACAAAAGCTAAAATGATACAAAAATAGATACAGGCTACCAAAATCTAGCCAGTATATGTAGGGGAATATACTAAAATTTTATTATTCTTTCTATCGGATAAATACACGTCTCCATCAGCGTCTACTGCCAAATGTTCCGGATCCGCTAACTGGCCTGCTCCCGCACCATCGGAACCAAATTTGGCTAGAAAATTGCCATTATTATCAAACTTAAGTGCTCGAGCTTGCATGCTGCAGCCTGGATCTGA
>JAHEZK010000091.1 GCA_023251115.1 Nitrosomicrobium frigidum (SeqCode)
CGATCCGAGAGCATAACAAGAAATTAGTACAAATATCAACAGATGAGGTTTTTGGTAGTCTTAAATCTGGGAGTGCTCATGAGAGATATCCATTTAATCCTTCAAGTCCATATGCCGCATCAAAAGCATCAGCAGAATTACTCGTTCAATCCTATGTGGCAACCTATGATTGTGACGCCATGATAACGAGATGTACCAATAATTACGGACCGCATCAGTCTCCTGAAAAGCTAATACCCAAGATTATCTTTTTAGCAAAACAAAACAAAAAAATTCCAATTTACGGAACTGGTCAAAATATTAGGGATTGGGTATTTGTATTAGATCATTGTGATGCAATATTGAAGGTTTTTTTTAAAGGAAAAAAGGGAGAATCGTATAATATTGCTGGCTCTAATGAAATAGACAATCTTACAATAGTAAAAAAGATTCTAAATATTATGAACAAGCCAAAAGATCTAATTCATTTTACACAAGACAGGCCAGGTCATGACTTTCGCTACAGCCTAGATACGTCAAAAATACGCAAAGAATTACGATGGAAACCATCGTATGATTTTGAAAGTGGATTAGCATATACTATAAGCTGGTATCTTAAAAACAATAACTGGTGGAAAAGCATTTCCTCAAAGGACATGATGTCAGTCCGCTGGAAAACTAGATAAGTTGAATAAAATAACCGATTATGAATTTAATTGAAAGGTGTGATTCTACACGGAGGGCATGGTACTAGATTAAGGCCGCTAACTCATACAGGTCCAAAACAACTTTTACCAATAGCAAACAAGCCTATGTCCCAATATTGTATAGAATCTCTTAGAGAAGCTGGAGTTAGAGACATAGTAGTGATCATAGGAGGCATCGGAGCTAATAAAGTACAAGAGTATTACGGCTCTGGAGAAAAATTTGGTGTAAAACTCACGTATATACAACAGGATTATCCTCGTGGAATAGCTCACGCGATAAGGTTATGCAAAGAGTTCATAGGAAATCGGAAGTTTTTAGTATTTTTAGGTGACAATATTTTAAAACGCAACATTTCTGATTACGCAAAAGATTTCCAACAATCAGATGCTAAAGCTTCAATATTGCTTTGTAAGGTAACCAATCCAACACAGTTTGGAATAGCAGATGTCAAAGATGGGATCATAAAAAAAATAATGGAAAAACCAGAAAATCCTCCTTCAAATCTTGCTGTTACTGGAATCTACTTCCTTACACCTGTAGTATTTGACATAATTGATCGACTCAAACCTTCCGAGAGAGGCGAGTTAGAGATAACTGATGCTTTACAGATGCTTCTAGAGGAAGGTCATAAGATTACCTATCACATGGTAACGGATTATTGGAAAGACACTGGAACTCCACAGGATATCGTACATGCAAATGAGGTGATCTTAAAGGATATGGAACCATACTTCTATGGTAAAAAGGAGGAAGGTGCATCAATAAGTGGAAAAGTAATGATTGGTGAAAACACCACTATTAAATCTGGTGCGAGAATCGTAGGACCCCTAATACTCGGTAAAAATTGCGTGATAGGATCTGGCGCATATATTGGTCCGAATACTAGTATTGGTGATGATTCAAACATAGCTAAATGCAATATCGAAGATTCGATCATAATGGCAGGCTGTACTATTGACTGTGATATCAAAATAAGAAGAAGTATAATATCATATAATTCTGAAATTCTTCAAAGGAAGGAAAATGGAGATAACAAGGTATTTCTTCTTGGAGAGGGCTCGAAAATTTCACTTTAGTATCTATAATGTTCCCTCATCCAAATTTAAGAGCAATCCAAACTGTATTTTCTGAGAATAGAATTGTCCGGTGAAAAAGGAGCTCCTTTAATCAGTGTCATAATTCTCAATTACAACGCAGGAGAGTTATTGCTGAATTGTGTTGAGTCTATTTTTAAAACTGAATACGATAATTTCCAGGTGATCGTAGTCGATAACGCTTCTACAGATGTGAGTCATAAAAAGTGTAAGGAAAAATTCGACAAAATACTGTTAATTGAGAATAAGGAGAATTTAGGATATTGTGAAGGTAATAATGTTGGCATAAGGAATGCCAAGGGCAAGTTCATAGTAATACTCAATCCAGATACTGTGGTTGAACCTAATTGGCTAAATGAACTACTTGAAGCATATAGAGAAAATGGTGATGGTCTTTATCAGCCAAAAATACTTTCACTTTATAAAAAAGATATTCTTCAAAGTACTGGAAATATGTTACATCTGTTTGGTTTTGGCTTTGCAAGAGACAAAGGATTACCAGATAATAATCAGCGGAACAAAATAGAACAAATTGGTTATGCGTCTGGGACATGTTTGTTTACTTCACATACAGTTCTAAATAAAGTAGGCTTACTTGATCCGTTCTTGTTTTTATATCATGATGATCTTGATATTGGTTGGAGAGCCGCGCAGTTAGGAATTAAGTCGTACTTTGTTCCTTCTGCAGTAGTTTATCATGCAGAGAGTTATCTTCTCAAATGGAGTGCAAAAAAATTTTTCTGGTTAGAAAGAAACAGACGGTATTGTTTGTTAACACATTATTCAAAAGAAACGTATCACAAGATGTTACCTTCATTAATTCTCGTAGATATACTGGTTTGGCTTTCTTATTTCTATAAGGGATTCATAGGTTCAAAAATAAGGGCAGAGTTAGACATAATCAAGAACAGACAGTACATATCTAAAAGATATAATGAGCTAGAAAATAAGAAACTGATTCCAGACGCAGAATTGATAAAATCATTCCCCGATGACATTTGGGTACCCATTGTAGTCTCAAGTGATGCTCCTAGCAAGTTTTTCAACGCTATACTTTCGAGCTTGAGCAGAAAAGCAAAAAGTTTGATACTATCTCCTTGAGCTGTTAACTTTTTCCGAAATTACTACTCCAACTGCAAATTTTTTATCATGACTTATAGATACGATAAATACAAATTTTTTAAATTTATTATCTAATATCTCCACTTTTGGAATGGAATTTGAATGAGATGTTTTGATTTTAAGTAGGGATATGTTTTCACATATTGATTTTTTGACTGCTTCCTTAATAGCAAACTTTCCCGCAAAGTGTTCGTATGGATTTTTGTATTTTAAGCAATATTCAATTTCAGATGGCAAAAAGATTTTCTTGTAAAACTGAAGCTTTAAAGAATACGGCATATTTTCAAATCGACGCACGTCAACAACGTCAATTCCAATGCCAAGTCTTTCAATCATAGTTTTGACCTCTTATGTAGTAAAGTCCTGTTATCGTACTATGACTTTTGCAGTACCGTCTACTAAACACTGCCCATCTTGGTTGTAAATAGTTGTTTTCAAGGTAACAATCCTTGTAGCCATGCTTTTGTCTAGTATCTCTCCTTCCACTGTTACTTGATCATTTATGAAACAGGATGACTTAAAATTCAGAGTCTGTGAAAAATATAGTGCGTTTTTTCCCGGTAAATACATGCCTACCAGTCTAGAAAAAAATGCTGCTAAAAGCATGCCATGACATAACCTCCTCCCAAATTGTGTTGTTCTTGCATATTTTTCATCCATATGCAAAGGGTTAAAGTCACCTGACAGGTTGGCAAAATAATCTATCATTGATTCTGTTACTTTTACCGAAAACTTTTTAATTTGCCCTACCTCGATTTCTTCTAATTTGTATTCAGCTGGTTTTTCAGTCACTTAACACTACCCCATGATTCCTCAGGTGTCGCTTAATATCAGCCACTGTTTTTACATCGATGGCCTCATCAAGAGTGAATTTTACATTAAATTCTGTTTCAAGCTCATATAGCAAAACGTAACCATTGAAAGATGTCCAGCCTTCAATAGATTCAGGACCACTACTGTCATTTATTTGTGTAACAGGTACATTCATCACTTTTGCAATAAGCTTGTACAATCTTTCTGACATTACTCTACACTTACTGTTAGATATTCCGGTGCTTTAAATGACGAATTTATTTTATAAACCCAGTATTCACTTTCTTTTTGGAAGCCACAGCTGGGTAAGAAGTTTTCAATGGGTTTATTCTTTTTAGTTGGAATAAATTGTGCTTTTATTTTCTGCACTTTATTTTCTCTGGCTTTATTTATTATATGAGCGAGGATTCCTTTTTCTACTTCTCTGCCCATTACTCTACAACTTAGAAGAAATGTATCTATCGTCCATTCTTTTTGGTTATCTT
>JAHEZK010000010.1 GCA_023251115.1 Nitrosomicrobium frigidum (SeqCode)
TTTTAATTTTTCAATTTTCTTTTCTAAATTGGCCTGTATATTTTGAATCTTTAGGTCTAATCCAGAAATATGTAGGTCCTGATCATTGTTATCATCAGTGTTATCATTTGCAATTTTGTTCTCTTCCTGTTGCTTCAACAAGATTCCATTATTTTCATTGCTAATCTTATCTTTAAATTTCTCTATCTTCTCGTTTATCTTGTCCTGTTTCTTCTCAAAGTTCAAGTTTAAGCCATTAGTTTCAACTTCATTGTTATCATCAGTGTTGTAACGTCGATTATTATCATTGTTGGTACCTTGATTATTATCATTGTTGGTACCTTGATTATTATCATCATCGTTGTTGTTACGTTGTTTATCATCGTCTTGTACTTCCGGATTCAATTGCATGCCTTGTGATTGTGACTTGTCATTTTTGTCGTCATTAAATATAGAATTATCCAGTTTTTCCTTTAACTTCTCCATTTTCTCGGCTAATTTATCTGAACTATCTCCATTCAATTGATTATTATTGGAATTATCATTACCACCTTCTGATGGTTTACACAAAAAAGGAATACCTTGATTGTTATTCGCACCATTGTCCTGGTTCCTGTCGCATAATCTATTCTTTAAATCATCTAAGTTGCGATTAGAATCAAAAAACGGTATACCAAGACCATTTCCAAAGCCCTGTACCGGAATTGTATACTTGTTTAGATCATCAAAGGAAATCTTGTCTAGTCGTGGATATGCCATTAAGAATTTCTGATTATTTATCAGTAAGTTTGAAGATAAAATTAGAAGAATTGTAGAAAAACCGATTATATAGCCTAGATTTCTAAATCTATTACTCAACGTTAGGTCCGAATTCGATTTATTCTTATATAATAAATATTTTGTGATTTCAGATTCTATTAGAAATTACACTATGAAAGATACTGTTTTGGAGCTCGTGTTAAGTTTTCTTCTATTTTTTGATGGCTCATCCTCATCACTAAATGATGAATGAGAGATACCAGTTACTCTATTGCAGTAACAAAAACCATCGAATTGTTTTTTCCCTTTACTCAAATTCCATTTTTTATTTTATTCATTAAATACTTTCATCAGTTGATATCTTTTGTGGTATCATCGTATTCAGGTAGAAAACTCCCAGATTCTGGCGTGAATTTTCCTTCATCTTTTACTTCCCCTAACAAATCGAATGGGCTCTTGCTACCAGAATGTAACTCCTTCAAGGAACCTTCGTGTTTTGCTACGTCTTTTTCAAGTTGTAATAACGCAAATACATCTTTGTTTTTATCAGATGCTCCGCTACCAGTTGAATTACTTTGATCGCCTGCATCTGCAAGAGTGACTTGCGTTAAAGTAGCAGAGAGTGTAATCATAAACGCTAGTAATATAATTTGTATTGCCATTATCGACTCCCTATATTCTACATCTAAGTTATATAATATTTTCCTTCAAGAATCTCCTTGTACTTAAATCAAAGAATATGACACGATTTGAGATTTAAATAGCTATGTAAATTCATCAAAAGCTAATTCCGAATAATGAGATAGACTATTGTTCAGAAAAATATCATGTAAGGTCCACAAAGCTCGGATCAAAATTAGATTTTGATCCTTTTATTCTGCAGTTTCAGGTGAGCTAAAAAGCCCATGTGCGACCTTGGACATTACTGATGAGAAGTCTAGAGTGAGATACCAGATATCAAATCATCATTTTTAGTTCATCGTATAATACAGGTAAACGTGAAAAAGAGACTTGGTCAAAAAATCTAGAGATATTGGATTAAGTTAGAACTCTTAATCCATGCCATATCTTGGATAAACTTGCCAAATTTTGGATAAGTAAACTCAAACTTGACAAACATCCAGAAGGTGGATATTATGCCAACACATACAGATCTGATAGGATCGTTAACTTACCCGGGTATACTGGTTACAGGTCTACATGCACAGTAATCTATTATTTATTAACTGGAAAACAATTTGCCTCATTTCATACTATGAAGTCAGATGAAATTTGGCATTTCTACTCAGGCAGTAGTTTGACACTTCATATAATAGATGCAAAAGGCAAATTGAAAAAATCTGTTCTAGGTCCAAAATTCGATGCCGGAGAGCAGTTCCAAGTAACAGTAAAGTCAGATTGTTGGTTTGCAGCATCCGTGAATGAAAAGAAATCCTATTCACTAGTAGGATGCACCGTCTCTCCGGGCTTTGACTACAAAGATTGGAAAATAGGTAACAGAAAAGTACTGACCAAAATATATCCACAACATAAGGATATTATTGCAAGATTTACTAAATCTCTTTGATTTAGAATTCAAGAATCAGTCGACTTAGAATTACAAATAATTTATTATCCATTGAGTGTGGGAATATTCTTTTTCACCCTCTTTCACTCCAGTTCATTTTCAAATTACCCATCAAATATGATTGGTTATTGTTAGATAGATGTAACTTAGTCTCGAATTCACATAATTTATGTTAGCTTTGTATCAACCATTCCCGGTTTATAGTAATGATGAGCGATGTATATATGAAATTTTATTCTCAAGATTGGCTCAATTGGTTACTGATTCTATGAAATCATAGGCATTTTTTTCGTCTTGAAGGTCTCCAGATGGAAGATTCTCAACGTCAGTGTTGGCTGCAGGCTCATCATCGGTAATAGGAGTGGTAGCAGGTTTATCATCGGTAGCAGTTTTAACTCCAGTAGCAGATTTGTCATCAGTAACAGGTTTATCATCGGTAAGAGGAGTGGCAGCAGGTTTATCATTACCATCAATATCACAACCAATACTAGAAATAAGATTCGTGCATTGTGGAGAATCACTCGTAGACTCCAAATTGTTATTCAAGTCGTTGTTACTGTCCTTAACTTTAACTACATTATATTGGTAATTGCTAATTGGTGGTTCCAAAAGGTTTTGTGGTTTGTCCATTTTGAAAGACACTGTTTTCATTTCCTCGGGATAACCATCAGATGAAACATCAAGAACTACTTGATAGCTATTCCCACCACTCGTAGGAGGAGTATCCCATGAATAAGATACAGCTCCAAGATCATCGGTTGTAGCCGAAAACTTCTTTCCTTCAATCTTTCCCATCACATTTGCACCTGATACTACATCTTTAGTATTGGCGTCCAAGACCTTTACGTTAATAGCCTGTTCTTCTCCGGGTATTACAGGATCTTTTGATAGGCTGGCTTCAACTAACAACTGCCTTTGAACTTGAAAACTTCCTGTAAGTGAGGCCGGTACATAGCCATTGGCTGATGCAGAAACAAGTATATCGTAGTTACCAGACGGAGTATCAGAAGTGATGTTCCATGTATGAGAATATGCACCTGATATGTCTGAAGTCCCGTTGTATTCATTATTTTCTCCAATTCTAGCCATAACATTTGCCCCTGGTACTAATTCTTTAGTATTGGCGTCCACAACCTTTACATCAATGGCTTGTTGGTCGCCGGGCACAACGAGGCGCTTTAGTAAACTTGCTTCAACTAACAACTGTCTTTGAACATGAAAACTCCCCGCAAGTGAAGTCGGTTCATGGCCATCAGCTGATGCAGAAACAAGTACATCGTATTTACCAGATGGAATATCTGAATTCAAATTCCATGATTGGGTATACATACCAGATGTATCTGAAGTACCGTTATATTCGTTTAATATTTTCGTACCTTGCATGATTTTAACACCAATATTTGCTGCCGCGACCTGCTGTGAATTTGAATCTGAAATCGTTATAGTAAAGTTTTGAATATCTCCAGGAACTAATACATCCTTGGATAGTTCCATGTTTGCGAAAAGTTTCGAAGGTGCTAGTGTCGTTTCATTAGTAGATATAACAGACATATCGGCTGAAGGTTTGGTGGATATAGTGTTTAATTGTGGTAGAATTCCAAGCGGGTCATGAAACACCAGGTTCGATGACAGATTCGAGTCATTGGTAACTACACCTGATACATTGATACTGTGCCATTTTGTGGTTACTTTGGAATTTTCTAGACATTCGAGCTTTGACGTCAAATCATTCAGACCCTTTTCTATTGTGTGGTACGAATCAGAATATGTGTATGTCCATGATGAATAATCACCTTCTCCGTATGGTCCAGTAGCCTTGGCTTTTTGGAATGGCTTTTGATTATTCCAATCTACAGAAACAGTACAATCGGATTTTTCATTATCTGTCGAAATACCAAAAATGGTAAGATTTCCGACAGGAATTTGCTTTCCACTACCCGGCGACAATATCTTTACACCCGCGGCAGAAGTAACTACATTTGTTGCATTAGACTTAACAGTATTTTCTGCCACCGCTACTGTTTGTGCTTTAGCTTTGTTTTCTGTTTGCGGATTAGAACCGTCATATTGTGGTAAAATCTTACTCTTGATGGGAATGAAACCAATGTCCATATATCCATTAATGTAATTTATCTTTGATAGTTCTAATCCGTATACGTTAAAGTTAACAATCGCCGATAGGAAAATCGATACGGAGAATAATATTATTAAATAATAATTCACAAAATCTTATCTAATTTAATTTTTATAAGTATTGTCAGCCTATCATCACTTAAAAATGACAATATCATTTTTTAACTAATTGAATACTTTTCTTTTTACTCATAAATTCACATAGAGGAAGGATCATTTAATCTTATGAAAGATTGATGTGTAAATTCAATCAATTTTAATCCATTAAGAAATTCTTTACTGCTTTATTAAACAGCTTGGGTTTCTCTACATGAGGTCTGTGGCCACAGTTTTCAAATATGATAATTCTTGAATCACCATGTTCTAAGAATGTGCGGATAAATTTTACCGGTATTATTCTATCATTTTTACCCCAAATGAGTAATATCTTTGTGTTAATTTTCTCAAGTTTACTATTGTATCTTGCAGCTTTTGCACTGCCATTTAGTGCGGAAATAAATGCGTACTTTGCACCTGGTAACGATATTCTTTCGTAAAGCGCTTTAGCATAAGTGTGGGTAACCATAGAATTATCGATGGAGGATAGTATTTCTCTTACCTCAAATGCGGATTTGGCGCCTACGATTTTAATATATCTTTTCAATGCTGATGTACCTTTAAACGATTTTGGGAGTGAACCAGCGGGACTAATTAAAACGACTTTGTCAACTAATTTCGGATTTCTAATAGCTAACTCAACAACTATGTGGCCTCCTAAGGAAGAGCCAATTAAAGAAGGGCGTTTTATTTTTAATTTTTTGATGAATTTTTTTAGAAAATTTACATAGAAATCAATAGTATAATCAATCTTGGGTTTATCACTCAACCCAAAGCCGGGAAGATCCAAAGCGATTACTCTGTATCTAGTTGAAAAAGATTCAATATTGTTAGTCCAACTTTCTAAGGAACCTCCTAAGCCATGAATAAGTAAAACAGGTGACCCCCTTTGATTATTATCAATGTACCTTATTTGTAAGGTACCAATCGTTGTGAACCGAGTACAAGACTTCATCAAAGTTGTCACAAATTTTATTTTTAGTTTAAAAATCTTCGTTGTCTGTCAAATGGTTTGCTACGGGCGATAGATAGCAATTTATTTTTGGATTTAAAAGCTTACGGAATTAGAATTCTAACTTATCCGATTAGATCGAACAAATGCACCCGATCGGCGATTTTATCTTCTAATTTTTCTAACTTCTGCTCTAATTTATTATCAATAGACTTGTGCAGATGATTGAATTTAAGTCCGAAAATTGAATTGCCCTCGTCATTGAAATTTGATATAGAATTATCAGATCCCGGAGTGTTAATTGAGTGATCATAATTATTGCTTGATTGTTGATCTTCTTCTAGGTCAGGTTCATATGTAAAGTAGGTATTACTATCAACTCCTGATTGGTCTTTGCCTTCAGAAATTTCTGATTCACTCATAGTGGAAGTATTAGCTTCCGTTTGACCTTCTTGTTGTGATCCCAAGGTAGTAAAAGTACCAGTGTTGGTATTGTCAATTGCTTTTGAATTATAGCCATCTTCTGACTCAGCGTCTAAGTTTGTTCCATCCGAACCTTCGGAAGAAGTTGACTTTGTTGATTTTTCATTTGATTCTGAATATAATGGGAGAATTTTGTAAGTACCACTGTTGCTTTTGTTATTCTCTACTGGTAATATATTGTTATCTTCATTATCTCTATCTTCATTGGTTTGTTGAGGAGTACTGTCGGTATTGTTACTTTTTACAGGTAATATATTTGTGGATTCAGCATTTGTGTCAACATTTGTGGATTCAGTATCTGTATCAATATTTGTTGCTCCAGCAGCTGTATCAACATTTGTGGATTCAGCATTTGTGTCAACATTTGTGGATTCAGTATCTGTATTTGAGATATTTTCTTTGTTAGTTTGTTGAGCTGCATCATTTAGATCGTTGTTATTGTTATTGTTACTCTTTACAGATAATATATTGTTAGATTCAGGAATTGTATCTCCCTTAGTTTGTTGAAGAGTATCATTTGAGTTTTTACTCACCGCTTGTGTTCCTGTAACATTAATAGAATAGGACTTTGAGGAGGCATTTTGACCACTGTCATAACATGTTATTTTTGAAGTTAGTTCATTCTGACCTTCAACTATATTGTGATAATTGCTAGTATATGTAAAACTCCATTTCGAAAAATCAGAGATGCCCTTAGGTCCATTAGCAGAAACATTCTGCATTGGTTTCAGATCGTTCCAGTCAGCATAAACCTGACAGTTAGTAGTATCATCGTCTGAGGAAGTACCGTATATAGTTAGATCACCGGCGGGCAAATTGGATGAATCTACTGGGGTGTCTATTTTTACAGCTATACCAGTAACAGAAGGGATTTGTGCGAGTGCGGTGTTGAATACCACGCCTGATACTATGAATATCCCGAAAAGTAAAAGAATTCTAAAATTGACTTTTTTCATACAGTTGTAGGGTAAGAAAAATGATTAATATGAATTTTCAAAAATTATTCAATATGGAGATTAGATAAGAAAGTTACTTAAAACACCACCTAGTGATTCAATAATAAGAATCCTAGTCTAATCGATGACTTAATTCACAGCGCACGAAAGATGAGAGGATTAATATTTTTTGTAGTATCTTGACTTTGATTAACGATTCTTTGTAAACACGATGTTGTATGTATGCTCTGATTAGCAGCTCGTCTTATTTTCCTACACGTGAGAGGATTCAATTTAGCTAAAGTCTATGCAACAGCCTTTCTTGCTTGTATCTTAATTGTACATTTTGGGGAATAGTAATTTCTCGATTTTATTTTATCTCAAATAGTAAACGTTAATAAATAATTCAATCCAGTTATTTCCTGAAGTCTTTACTTGCAAATCTCATCTCTACAATATAGTTGCTTAATTTCCTTCATTGTATTTATTGGCTCTACATTCATTGTTTTAACTAGCCAAAATATCAATGTATTTGGCCAAATGGATACGGATCTTGAACTGCCTATGGTTAACGATACGCAGGTTCAGATTCAAGAATACTCATCTGGGTTTAAGTTCCCAACTGGGATGAATTTTCTAGGACCTAATGATATCTTGGTTATAGAGAAGAATACGGGAGTTGTAAAGGAAATAAAAAACGGTACTGTAGTTGGAACCGTTTTGGACGTCAACGTGGCAAATGTAAGTGAGAGAGGATTGTTAGGAATTGCAATTTCAGATAAACCGAGATATGTATTCTTGTTCTACACAGAAACTGAGAAAGTTGACGGAGGTGAGGTTCTTGGAAATCGCCTTTATAGATATGAGTACGATAATGGTAAGTTGGTAAATCCAAAATTGCTCCTGGATCTTCCTACGATACCCGGGCCTTCTCATAATGGCGGAGTGTTAAAGATAGGCCCGGATAAGAAGAGTGTATATCTTGTCATTGGTAACTTAAACTATGTTCAAAATCAATCTTTTATTACTAAAGCTCAGAATAACAAGGATGGCCCTCCACCAGATGGAAGAGGGGGCGTACTTAGAATTACGTTTGATGGTGGCGTTGTTGATGATAATGGAATTCTAGGAGACGAAGACCCATTAAACAAGTATTATGCATATGGATTACGAAATAGCTTTGGTATTGGATTCGACTCCTTAACAGGAAATCTCTGGGAGACAGAAAATGGTCGCAGCACTGATGATGAAATTAATCTTGCATTGCCTGGATTTAATAGCGGGTGGAAAGAGGTAATCGGATTTTCTAAGGATACACCTGATTTTAATCCAGAAAACTTGGAAACCTTTGGAGGAAAGGGCACATACAGGGATCCCGAGTTTATATGGATAGACACTATAGCACCTACTTCTATCTTATTCATGCATACTGACAATCTTGGATCAAAATACAAAGATAATTTATTTGTAGGTAGTGTCAAAAATGGCACTATTTTCAATTTTCCGCTGAACAAGGCTAGAACACACCTAGCTCTCTCCGGTCCATTGAGTGACAAGAAGGCAGACACTAATAATGAAACTGGTAGCATAACATTCGGTAGAAATTTTGGAATAATCACAGATCTCCAATTAGGGCCTGATGGCAACCTCTACGTTCTAGCAAACTATAAGCACGATGGAACAATATTCAAGATATCACTGAAAAATAGTACTAATTAATTCATTTGTAAATCCCCCAATGGGTAACAAATACTTTATCTCAGGAGATATATGCTGGTTCTACATGTTTTTCAAAACTATACAAAATACCATCTCTGCTACCGACAAATAACATCCCATCTGCAACGCATGGTGAAGAATCAATGCTACCCATCGTGGGAAATTTCCACTCCTGGTTTCCCGTATAGAAATTTATACCATAAATATATGAATCCAATCCTCCAAAAAACAATAATTTATCATGTTCACTGCAGACAGGGGATGACCAGATTTTTCCACCCGTTTCAAATTCCCATAGTTTAGAACCGGTCATATCAAAGCAATAAAGTCTATGATCAGAAGTTCCAAATATGATTCTGTCCTTTACCAAAAGTGGAGATGATAAAACTGGTTTTTCTATAGTTTTATACCAATTGGTAGTACCGTTAAAATTGTCTATACAGTATATTCCACCATTATATGTGCCAATAAAAATTAAATCTCCATATAGACAAGGAGAAGAAGATCTTATTTTACCACTTAATTTTGATTTCCATTTTAGCGATCCGTCTGAATCTACAGAGTATATGAACCCATCATCTGATCCAAAATATATGATATCATCATGGCAAGAAGGAGATGACCAAATTTGATCCTTTGTCTCATAGTTCCAGATTATTTCTCCAGTCGAATTGATACAATACAAATTATGATCCATGGACCCCAAGACTATATTCTTTCCTATAGGACATGGTGAAGAAAAAAAGTCTCCCTCGGCATGATGTTCCCAGATCATACTGCCATCATTTTTATCAAGTGCAAAAATAATATTATCTTTTGAAGTAT
Organism: Nitrosomicrobium frigidum (SeqCode); assembly: GCA_023251115.1. GTDB lineage: Archaea > Thermoproteota > Nitrososphaeria > Nitrososphaerales > Nitrososphaeraceae > TA-21. The sequence continues at coordinate 9,449 of JAHEZK010000010.1, forward strand.
CACCATGTATCCAGTTACCAAACGTAGCACATACTATCATATCACCCAAAATTAACGGCGATGAAACCATAGGAATTCCAATATTATGATGCCATCTAATCTTTCTCTGTGATATATCCAAACAAAAGATACGTCCGGTCAATGTAAGAATATATAGAAATCCTTCTTCATAAACGGGAGAGGACACCATCGGACCAAGCTCTATTGTCCAGTAAAGTGAGGGTTTGGTCACGGGTTTAGTTCCTGTTGATCCAGTTCTTCTTATATTACCCCTAAACATATTCCATGAGTCATTGAATTCAATTGACATACACTATCTTTCTCAAAAATATCAACGAATCATTGATTATGCTCAAATACAGTCGGAAATATACATAGCGATTTATTCTTTGCAACAGTTACCCATAGGAATATCATAACCATGTGGACAGTACCTAGGGTGTTTTAATAGGGTGCATAAAGCATCGGTAAATATATCCTTCATATGATGTTCAATTCCACACGCCATCTCTTCATCGATTTCAATTTTTAAGGCTTCCTTCATCATTACCTCCAAAAGTCTCGTATTTCTAATCATTCGTTCGCCTATTTTTTCTCCTTCCGCTGTCAAATTCATTTCAGCATTACCTTTCTCATAGTCAACTAGATTTGCGTCATTCAGCTTGTGAAGCATCTGGACAACAGATGGTTGTCTTACATTCAAAATCTTAGCAATAGAACTAACTTTTACTTTTTCATTTTTCTCACGCATGTGCCAAATGGCCTTTAGGTACATTTCAATATGTTCGGATTCAGCAGTTCCCAGATATAGTTCTTCATCAGAATTCATGTTGACGATCCCAATTATTTGACATAGTCTTAATCACAATATAGTTATTAGTTTTGCGCCTAATTATTTTTCCTGATTGAATGTAGGATTGACAATTTTGTTCCCAAAATTAGATATAAAGCAAATCATCGTTTCTCTCCATCCTTCAAATTAGCCATAGATTTTCTAGACGTTTCAGCCAACTTCTTTCTACGTGGTTGCATTATTAATATATAAAGAGATCCTACAAGATAAACTGATAATAGTAATATCTGTGTAATAGTTGTTTCTAGTGTGGGATGAATACCGGTCATTGTTGCCAAGTTAATCTCTAATCGTGGGATAATTCCAAATAAGTGTGTTGTTGAAATATAACCAATTTCTTGAAACTCTCTAATTACATTTCCGATGAAAGCGATTGACATGTAAGCTCCTATACCCATAGTTAGGCCAAATAAAACGCGCAATGGTAACTTTTTGCCGAGCTTTCTAATAATGAATACAACACTTAAGATCACAGCCAATCCTAACACTAGTCCCAAGAATACAAAGATCTCCATATTTTTGGCAAATGACAACATGGCCTGATAAAATAATACAGTTTCAAACCCCTCTCTATAGACTGTAAAAAACGATAACATTGCGAAGACCATTACGCTTCCCGTTGTAGTTGCCTGCCAAACTTTTGCCTTTACAAATTCAATCCATTTTTTAGTTTCAACCTTATTTAATATCCAGAAACTTACCCAGAATAATACTGCAACGGCTGAAATTCCCGCTATTGCCTCGATTAGCTCCTTACTTGCACCGGTGATGTCTATAACAAACTGAGCGATAAACCATGTAATGACTGTTGCAATAATAGAGATCACAATTCCTAGGTAGACATGTTTCTTATAATGTGAATTTCGTGATGCTTCAAGATAAGTAAGGATAGCGCCTATGATAAGTGCAGATTCAAGCCCTTCTCTGAATATTATAGAAAATGAAGTGGAAAATGCAAGTGAGGGTGCTAATGTTCCTGTGCCTGTTACCAATCTTTCAGATTCATCTAGTCCGCTTCTAATTTCTATAACTTTGGCTTCAACTGTTGGATAAGGCTGATGTTGTTGGACTAAATTACGGAGTTCTGCAAATTTTATTTCCATGTCAAGCGTATAATCAGGATTTATCGGCCTAAGTGGAACTTCAATTCTTTCATAACTGTCCAAATATGCTGATCTGGCTGCCATAAATGCTTCGTCATTTTTTCCTTCCTTATACTTTTGAAGTAGTTCAACCAATTTGATCCTTATACTATCTATATCAATCCTTACTCCCGTCTTCTCAGAATCTGTACTTTCTCCAAAGCCTTTCTTTATTCCAGAGTAAGTACCAAATCCCTTACTTAGTTCGGTAATATCACTTAGATTATCTAATTGAGTATTCTCTCTAAAAGGAACTAAATATCCTGCTGTAGCACTTGTTTCGAGGTTTTCATAATTTATATTCAATAGTTTTGCAGCCTTTGAAAGATTTGTAGTGATATTGTTCAAAAGAACAATCGCTTCTGATTGCTGGCCATTTTTTAATAATTCTCGGAGTTGCTCTCTCATCATTAGTTCCAAGTTTTTCATAAGTATTGGATCAACTTTTTCGAGCGAAGCTTCGATATACTCAAAATTATCTAGGTATGCTGTAGTCGCGTACTTTTCGGTTGAAGAATAGTCAGAGTCGTTTCTTATGGCTGCGTCGATATCCGATAATAAATTTTTAATATTCGCGAAATATGGCCGTAAAGAATCATTGGACTGAGAATCGGATTCATTTTCAGCTAAATTGGTTTGCAATGCCTTAATGAGTGCAGTTATGCTTTGAATATCTGATTTAGAAAGTATGGAATTTCTCAGGTCAGCGAAAAAGGACTCTAATTCTTTTTGTTTAGAATCATCAAACCCATTAGAGATATTATTGTACAACATATGGGAGATATCAACCATCCCTATGGCGTTTTCATAATCGACTAAACTCGAAGGATTCTTAGAGTTACCAAAATCAGATAGTTGATAGAATTTTGAGGTGTCGTTTAACAAAACAATAATAGTTGATGAAATGGTTGAATTATAACCAGAACTATTTGGATCCAGTATAGCTGAATTAATACCATTCAAGATATCCTTCATTTGAATGATCTTAGTTTCTATTTCCAGAATCTGAGATGATGCTCTTACCATTATAGGTAAATCAATTAAAAGCGATTCCAATCTATCAGTTGAGTTTTGATCTATCTCTTTTAGTTTGTCTTTAATTGATGGGAATATTATTGAGTGTGAAATATATGCGTGTTCAAAAGCTCTTGTGTTATCTTCATTTGTAAGACTAGTTTGAACTAAGTTCATTTGTTCCAGAATTCGTTGTAGGTTTACTGTCACTAAAATTTGGTCGCTAGAACTAAGTTCGATATTCTGTGCGCCATATACGGAGCTAGACAAGAGACTAAGAACGAGGAAAAATATCCACACGCATAACGAAATTTTTTTCTTATTAACAATACCATCGAAAATTTTCATTCATTTTTTCTACCTTGTATAATGGGTTTTAATGGAATAACTTTTTTTCAGTGGCATAAAACAATTAGGCTTACCTAAGTTGCTATATAAATCTTGATAATCGCAAAATGTAAAAATAATCATGAATATCACACAAGAATTGGAAGTCGGAACCTTAGCTATTTTCTCTACAACAAACGAGTTAATGTGTTTAGCTTCTTGATTCCTGTTTGGTTTTTTTGAGGTCTTCAATCTTTTCAAGTATAAGATTTCTTAATCTATGGATTAGAGTTTTGATTGCATGTACTCCAGGAATAGCAAAGTGTCTGGCTACTATAATGGGGCATTTGAGCTCATAAAGCATATTTAGAAAATGAGGATCGTTGAACAAACTAAACTTTGAAATAGTTACACTCGTTATGACAACGTCGGGTTGAAAATTACCCAAAGAGGACAAAATTGTATCTGCAGCTTCGTTACTATATCGCATATCGTTATGTGATAGTGTAATCTCATTAAATTCAATACCAACCTGCTCAAGATATTCCTTTTGTTTTAGTATGTCTGTTATTCTTACAATTTTTTCCTCTTCGCCATCATTTTTGGTATTGATATATAACACATTAATTTTGAACTGCCCCGAACGTTCTAACCAGCTTGTGGCCTTCAGAACGACCTCGGAATGATCTCCCCCATCATATAGAACAAGCAAATTTTTCTGATCTTTACGGCCTTTTTTCCGGTCTGGTTCAAAGGTTAGCTCTTCGTTCCCTTCTGACAGTATTGCTAAAACATCGCATGTTAGTATTGTTTGAAGTTTTTTACTGTTTCTGAACATTTCAAAATCTGTAATCAATAGATCTATTTTTTGTTCCTCCACGGTAGCCAATATCGCTTCACTTGCATCATGCGATATTCTAACGAGATAGTGATTTAGAATATTCTCCTTATCGATTAGCTTATCTAACGGTTCAAATGATTTCCTGGCTGTTTCAGCATAACCCGTTCCAGCGGACAGCGGTGTTTGTTTTGGAACTGTGATTACTCTCAAAATATTAATCTCCCCGATATTTTCTTTGGCTACTCTTATCGCATACTTTAGTAATCTATCCGGATCTTCAGGGGTATATGGAATAAGAATCCTATAATCTTTGCGCTCTAAATCCCCTTCGCTGGTAACAATTGGTGCATAATGATCTATTTCTTTCCTAAATGTGTACATTCGATACACAAAGAATCCAATTACCACCCATACCACAGTTATTGCCCAGCTTAAAGGCTGAGTTACAAGTAGATATACAGCTAATCCGAGTATTAGAAAGATACCTATAATTGGTATTACAGGAAAGAAAGGAGTTTTAAAGCCGTAATCTAACTTGTCGCCATAAATTCTACGAATTGTGATTGCAGCCATGTTGACCTGAGTAAATAACAACAGAAAAATAACGCCTGCTGCAGTGGCAATCAGCCCGAGAGGAAGCCCATAAGCCATAATTGCCATTATGATACCAGATACTAGTATTGCAATATATGGTGTCTTGTTCCTTTTGTGGATAGCGCTCAGCTGATACGGCAGATTGTAATTCCTGCCCATAGCAAAAGCAACTCTCGCAGATGAGAAGGTTGTTGCGTTTAATGCCGCTAGGGTCGAAATAAGGCCCCCACCTAGAACGATAAATGCTCCGTAAGGCACAAGTAATTCGGCGGCCTTCATTATTCCAAGCTCACCACCCTGACCAATGTATTTCCATGACTCAATGCCTTCTGGAAATATGGCACCAATAGATACGAAGGCAATTAAACAGTACAGAACAACAACAGCCGTTAACGATATGAATATTGCCCTAGGAATGTTTTTCCTCGGATTTTTAGCTTCCTCTCCTGTTTGAACGATTACCTCATATCCTTCAAATGCTATGAAAGTCAAACCCATTGCAGCAACTACTCCAGTGATCCCCTTTGGCATAAAATCTGAAAAATTCGTGTGCCAGTTGGGTTGACCGCTCATAACCCACAAACCGGCTGTGATTAGAATGAATATTAACCCTAACTGAATTATAGTAATGACGACGCCAGTCTTACCAGTTTCGGATGTTCCTTTAATGTTGATATAAGTGAAAACAGCAACTGAAGCGACCGCTATCAGCTTCTCTAGTGGAATAACGTTCAAAAACACAAGATCTTTCGAAATATTTGTCATTTCCAGTAGCCCTGTAAGAAATGAAGCAAAACTAACTGCATACAATGATCCAGCGATTATGTGCGCGAGCCAAGCCATCCATCCACTTATGAATGCATTTGGTCTGGGCAAACCCTCTCTGACCCACAGATAGCCACCTCCCGCTTCAGGCATAGCTGAGCCAAGTTCTGCATATGCCATGGCAGTGAACAGCGTGATTATAGCATTAATAATGAATGCTACAATAACAGCGCTTCCTGCAAGTCCAATTGCAGGTCCCGTCAGAACATAAATCGAACCACCTATCATTGCTGCTATCCCAACCATGAGTATATCCAAAAGTCCCAGAGACCTAACCAATTGATTATGAGGTGTCGTTCCCGTGCTTGAACTAGGTTCTTCATCAGCGTCGGACAATCGATATCGATCCATTTCAATGATAAATTAATGTTTTTAATCTATTTTTCAAAATTGAAATTGTCCCTTACAACAGTTGAATGTCTCGAGACATGATAATTTGGGTCTAAAGATATATAAAAAATAAACTGGTATTAGTATAATGCGTCAAGTTGCGCTCATTACAGGTTGCTCCAGTGGAATTGGTTATGAAACGGCATTAAGGCTAGCAAGAAATGGGTTTTGTACATATGCTGGTGTGAGAAATACAAAGAATTCTGATGCTCTAGAAAAAAAAATTGCAAAAGAAAAACTTGACCTAAATATCTTGCAGCTTGATGTAAACGACAAGTCCTCAATAGAAAATGCGGTAAATCAAATCAAAACTGAAGAAAAACGAATAGATGTTCTAATAAATAATGCAGGATACGGATTAGTAGGTTTTTTTGAAGAGCTTCGATTGGATGAAATAAGGAGTCAATTCGAGACTAATTTTTTCGGGGTCCTCAGTGTTACGAAAAAAGTCATTCCATTAATGCGAGAACAGAAAAGTGGTACTATTATCAATATAAGCTCAGGAGCAGGACAGGTAGGATTCCCTGGAATTTCTGCTTACGTAAGTACAAAATTTGCTATCGAAGGATTTAGTGAGTCCTTAATGTATGAATTGTTTCCTTTCGGGATAAGAGTGATTATAATTGAGCCGGGAGTGATCAAAACAAACTTTTTCCATAATTGCATTGTGTCAGAAAAATCTTCAGAAAAGAGTTTGTCATATTCTAATTCACTAAAGAAAATTCAAAAAAATATTGAATTGATGCAAGAACACGCTACACCTCCTGTTGAAGTTGCAAAAGTGATACTACAGGCCTTAAAGACTGATGAACCGAAGCAAAGGTATGTCGTTGGTAATGACGCTGCAATGATATTAGAAGCTAAAAAGAGTTTGTCGGATATCGAATTTAAAAAGATGATGATGCAAAATATTATTTGATTGCCTGCCTTAACATTCCAGGTTATGCATAATTGGCGAATTTCATATTTTTATAGTATAGCCAATATAATATGGAACGGAGTAAAGTAATCTGTCCAATTCAATTGAATTAATTGTTAGGAGAATTAAAAATGGGTCGGTAATAGATCATATTGAGTCCGGTAAGGCGTTTTTAGTTTTAAGGGCGTTAAATATTACCGGCAGAGAAGGTAACGTCATCACAGTTGCTTTGAATGTTCCAAGCAATAAGTTCGAAAAAAAAGATATTATTAAGGTAGAAAACAGATATCTCGAAACTGATGAAACGAATAAACTGTCGTTAATAGCGCCACATGCTACCATAAACATCATCAAGGATTACAAATTAGCAGAAAAAAGAAAGATACAATTGCCTGATTTTATCACTGGAATTTTCAAATGCCCCAATTTAAGATGCGTCACTATCGGTGAGAATATTAAATCGGTAATTGAAGTTATTGATAAAGAGAAAATTATTCTAAAATGCAAATATTGCGGAAGAATTTTGAGTATTGATGAATTGATTTTCTAATTTGAATTCTTGTCACTCTAATGTAGTGATAATTGTAGTGATTAATGAGAAATTAAGGCAATCGAGGGCTATGCTTCATTTCCGACAACTAGTACAATACTCGTCGTTACTTAGTTTTGATATAGCAAAATGAAATCCAATAAGAGGTGAAAAAACAACTATAGTTATAAGAGCAAGATAATACTGTGAATTATGGACAAGATACAGGGTAACACCAATACATGTCATAATCTCCAACCAAGTACAGGTACAGAGTTGTAGACAAACTTCTTTTACATTCATTTAATGTATCATAATGATACACCAATCAATTATTTCAGCATAACTAAGATTATTCAGGTTATTTAGTTCAGACAATGTGTCAATTAGAATAAAGAGAACTTTTTCTCCATGGGTATATCCTGAACAGTATCAGCTAAAGGATTTTACTCTGTGAAATCTAAAATGTGTCCAAATCGCCACAGAAAAAATCCAAATTCATCCTTGTTTTGAGGTATATCGTGAAAGATTTTATAGGATATGAAAATACTATTGTTAAAGTTGGACTCAAATTCTGGAAGTGATAACAAAAGAATTTCTACGTCAAAAATTTTCATAAACGGTACATTTCTAGCTCTTATCATAGCATTGCCGGCGTTAGTCAGTACTGTCTTATTCCACTACGTTGTCAAGTCAAATTTGATAATAACTATCTCTGCTGGAGTCATTACACTTTTTGTAGCTATGGGTTTTGCATACAAGATCTCTAAAAGACTTTCAATGTAGCGTACGTATCCATGGTAAGAAAATTTCGACTTGGACTGAATGAAAGACAATAAACAATATGTGTTCTAGCGCTAACGAGTTTCATTTTAACGAGCTATATTTTTTACAGATATACCTTGCAATAAATTTACGCGCGTTAATGTCTTTTGATTCAATGATACCCTATCTAGGTTATCAAGCAATTAATATTCAAGAGAAAGAAATTAGTTAGAATTTTGTAACAATGCTTTTTCTGATTTTTTTCTTTATTCTACTATTACAAAATTCATAATGTAAACGATATCCAGTTAAATTATACAATCATTGGAAAATTTTTCATAATTTTTAAAACGTCAATACATATATCAGGTCTCAAAAGATTGCATTTTGTCAATTGTCCAGCACAAGTCTAAAGTTTCAGTTTCCTTGCCAAAAAATGGAAAATGTCACGCCGGATATCATGATAAAGATGGTAAGTGTAAGCGTAATTCTTGCGCTGTTATTTACTGTTCCTGCTTTGGGAATATTTTTGGGAATTTATTGGCATACGGATAATTTAGTGATAGGGGCCATCATGGGCTTTTCAACACACTTTGTCACCCTAGGATTTGCCCATCCATTATCTCGCTCTATCTCAACTTTTTTTGACAGTTAGCTGGGCAAGTATAAGGTTTATTCAGTTTAATTGACCAATCTAGCGCTTTTTGGGCATGAATAAATGAAAATTTTTGATACCTTAATCTGAAATATGCGAAATCGATAGGCGAGATCAACATTCTGCTACGAATTGAGAATTTATGTTCCTTTTAATAATATCATGTACAATGCCGTATCATTAGTTTTGAATTGGGTCCATACATAGAAAATTTATCAGGAAATTTTTGAATTCGAAAAACTTTATCTTATAACCATCTACAGTATCGATTGATATAAGTTGAGATGAGTGCCGTAAACTACAAATCATGTTCTACTTTTTCTACACCCACATTACCAATTTTGCAGTCAGTAGGACTACAGAAATTTAACTTGATTTCATTGCATGCCGGTTACTTCGTTTATTATTCATAAGGACATAATCATACATGATGGTTCTTCAGGCAAGGTTAAAATTGATGCAGAATTATTACTTTAATGACAGAGGATGTACCATAATCAATGAGCAAGGTAAGCATGCCAGGAAAAATTTTCGGTACTGTCATGTCTCATGGATTAAAAGGGAGAATGTTAACAAAGAATGAACTCCAGATGTTAACCGAATCAAGGGACATGGATGAACTAGTAACAAGGATGAAAAATACCGTTTACCTCGATGCGTTGGCCAAGCTCACGAAACCGTATACTGCAGATAAGATTGAAAACGCGTTGAAAGAATATCTCGTGAACACACATACAAAAATGGTCAACGTTTCAGGCGGAGCCAAAATTATCAGTGCATATTTTGTAAAGCACATAACATGGAATTTAAAGATGATTTTAAAGGGAAAAGCTCTGGGAAAATCCTATGATGAACTTTTGCCGAAGATAAACCTGAGGGCTGAAGAACTAGTAGGTAGACGAGATCTTGTGGTAAAGGCACTTGTTTCAAAGACATTAGAGGAAGCGGTTTCTACTCTTCCTGGTAGCGAATTTGCAGAGGATGTTACTAAAGCGGCCGCTATTTACAAGGATAAAGGAGATGTCAGGATTTTTGATGTTTACCTAGATCATGTATTCTACCATGATTTGGGTAGGGCGATGAATACTGAATCACAATCATTGGATGCAAAAAACATTGTCTCTGTTGATATTGATTCTTATAACGTACTTGCCATATTGCGAGGAAAATTTTGGAACCTTCCTGCCGACGACATAAATAATCTTATGGTCGCTAGTACTTCGAAGGTAACAAAAGAAACTATACAAAAGATGATAAATGCGGAAAAAATATCAGAGGTAATTGGGGAATTATCCAACACAGTATACAAGGATATTGTTCCTCAGAATCAGACAAGTGACATAGATTCCATCTTACAAATTGAAAAGGGATTTGAAGACATTGCATTAAAGCGTGCATTATCGGCATTTAGGACCATGTTTAGCGTAGGGATAGTGCTTGCTGCACTGAAACTTATCATGATTGAAGTTAGAAATTTGTCAGCAATCGCATCTGGAATTGAGCAAAAAATTCCAGCAGAAACGATTGTATCCAAACTAATCAATATCAATTAGACCAAACGTGTTTCACATAACCGAATCAGTTATTTTTGTTAAGTCTCGAAAGTCCTAAAAATATACATTGAAAAAAATTTGTTTTTATAAGTATGTTACTTTTTACTGGATCGTTTTTCTGGCCATATAAGATTTGAATATAACATTTTTGGAATCAATTTCTTAAACTCGACTCCTTCTCCTCTATACCATTTTGGGAACCATTCGTACAGATGTAATCTGATGGTCTGGATATAAACAATTAATCCCTCAATGAGCATTATTCCTATGTTACCCCCAATCAGTACTGCCAACCCGCCTCCGCTCTCATAAGATTCATTAACGGTTACCAAAAGAGCTGCATGTACCAATAGCATAATTCCAATTCTGGTATAACTAATCACATTAGAAAGAACCTCGATAATCCTTACTAATATTACCTCTATAACAATTCCCATCAGTCCACCGCCTTCATCATGACCAAGTTTAGCAGCATGATCTTGTTCCTTCTTTCCTCCTAAAATCATAATTCCAACTGTTGCAAAGATTATTGGAGGTGTGGCTTTTGCGACCAGGTCTACTGTTACCCACTTTCCGAACAAAAATGACAACCATGGTACAGGCTCATTGTGAATAGCCCCGGTTACTCCGAACATCCCTATTATGTCATAACCTGAACCTATTGCCGCAAGTATTAATGCGACTATGGCGAGAAATTGTATGATAGACGGAATATCATGTGTTAGAATTACAGGTTTATTCTTTTCCAGTATATCGTGTCTAAGTTTTAGAAACATTGCTATCAACAAATGGATGATGCCTATAGCTACTGAAACCTTGAGTATTTTTATTACTTGATCGAATGTTAATTCTGAAACATTTAGGGCACCAACTAGCCATCCTAAAGGCTCAAAGACGTGTGACAAAATCGCTATCTCATTTAAGTGAAAACCAAACATCTCACCAGTTCCTAATCCTGCAATGCTGGCTGCTGCACCACTTGCAGCCAATAAGGTTGCCCACGTTTTTAAATTTCCATTCCCTCTGTATCGTAAGAACATACCCAATCCGAAGAGTAACAATCCATGCCCCAGGTCTCCGAACATAATGCCATAAAATACAGGCCACACAAAAGCTATAAGGGGAGTAGGGTCAACTTCACCATAGTTCGGAAGACCTTGAGTCTCAGTTATTACTTCAAAAGTCTTTGCATATCTATTATTGACTAGTAATGTTGGAAGCTGATTATTAGGAGCCTTATCTATACTGGCAGGTTCGGAAATTGAGACATAATTTTTTGTTAGGTTTTTGAACCTCTTTTCCATGTTATCTGGTATATAGCCCTGAATCACTGCAAAATTCTTGGTGCCACCGGGTTTTCTTGTTACTTCTAAAATGCCTTTTGCTACCTTAGAGGACTCGTACAATGAAAGCAATTTGGGCAAGAGATTAACTTTTAATTTCTCTATTTTTTTAGTAATCTCTGCAGATTTCTTTTCAAGATCCTTGCATTTCTTTTGGCATTTGTCATGGGCAGAACCGGGATTCTGTGGCAATTCGGTAGGAATCTGAATAGGATGCACATTAAAACTTCTAAGAATTTTCATGATTTTTTCAGAATCTTCTTGTGAGCCTATCACAGTAATAGATGATTTCTCATCATTAAGTTTGAGTGGATGTACAATAAGATCAGTCAGACTATTTTGAATTTCAGTGATATCTTTCGTATTGACGATAAAAATTTCTGCAAAAAATGTCTTCAGACCACGCAATCCGGATAAGTCCATTTGGAGCTTTGAAGCACTTCCGATTGCGTCCAAGGCATTACGATACTCTTCAAGCTCCTTTTCTATTTGTTGCTGGTTCTTGAGTAACGATATTGGTTCGTCAAGTAGAACTTTACTTTTCTTTTCTAATTCAACAATGAAATTTTGAATATCGTCTATCTTGTAATCAGTCTTTTCCTGGGGAGCGCCCTTAAAGAGAGCAGCCATGACACCAGTTTCAAGTGGTATGCCTAAAGATCTTATAACATCGTCAATCTCTTGAAATAACTTCTGAGCATTCAACAAAAGATCATCAAAATAAGGATTAGCATGTTCTGAAGGATTCTGCAATGGATGAAACCATTCTAATTCTGCCAATTTGCTTACGGCGTCGTGCGTTTCAACTCTTGGCAGAATCAAAGTTGTCTTTAAGAGTTTGGCCTGTCCCATTGTATTGAGTTTTTTGATTATTAATTCTCCTTAAAATCTTTCCCTTTTCTTCGTTTCAATAGTTCAAAAATTACGTTTTGTAATTACATTAATTCGACTTACTTTGATATTCTAAATTTGATTTTCCACTAGATTATGATATGTTCTTGCAGCCATATCAAAAAATTGGCTGCAATCTACTGCTAGTTTACGATATCAGCTTTGCCCTTACGAAAAATGTTTTGAGGATCTTGCAGTTACTCATTGTCCCAAGATAATGAACATCATTACAATACCATAGATAGCAATGGATTCTACCATACCGACAAATATGAAGACTCTAGACTGCATTTTTGGGTTATCACTAATCGCGGCTAAACCTGCAGCGCCTACAAATCCCAAACCTATTCCCGAACCAGCGGCCGCAAGACCAAATGCCATACCTGCGCCAATAAGCTTGGATGATCCTGCATCTGATGTTCCCTTTGTTTCGGCTAGCCCAAATGCCCAATTGTTATTCAAGAATAGTATGCTAGAAGTCATAGCAATGGTCAGAAGAATAACACTAACTTTTTCTCTGTTAACACCCATCATACATTGGTTCGAAATTGAAGGCCATATTTAATTATAACTAAGAATGTTGCATGATGTTCGAATTCACTGCGTCGTAAATACGGAAAAGAGTCGTAAGTAACTTGTACTATCCAACATCATTAAGAGATTCTAAGCAGTAGAATATTTCTAACTACTGTAATTGGTTAAAATGTGTTTTGGAACTTGACGAAGATTAACTGGTACTACTTAAGCATTGGACATAGCCTTTTTCTTGTAGGAAGAAATATCTTGCTTTACATCCTGTATCATTGAATCGTGTTCTGATTGTAAATTTTGTTTTGATTTCTTAAAATATTCTGCAATAATATCAGCCTCCATTTTACTTGCAACCATCAATATGCATTATTACGTGTACTCTATATTCTTTTTCTTATCTAAAACAACTTTTACTTTTTTCAGTCTTACAAATTCTTCTCGCTCACGTTCTTCCAGTGTTCCCTTGATGAAGGCAATCGCATTCTGATACTGTGGAATTATAACAAATTCAAGTGCATTGATTAATTTTTGGGTTTTTTCAAGTTCCTTTGCTAGACTGAAAATTGCATTTTCATATTCGGCTGCCTTACAAATCTGCGGTAGCATATTCTTTATCTGTTTAGATGCCTTGTCAACATAGACGTTTGTTTCTGAAAATCCATAAGAAAGGTCCTGACCGCCTTGTTTTGTTTTTATCTGTAGAGTGGGAATTTTCACATCAACGATCCTTCTCACATTAACATTTACTTCCATTATACCCGGAGTCGAATCTGAAATTGATTCAAGTGTCGATGTTCCAAGCGACATATACGAATCATATACTGCAGAGTAAATATCAGAAAGTGGAGACCAGATATCACCTCTCGTTTTATTAGCTTCTTCTATCATTTCATCGATTTTTTTTAGTAACACTTCTCGTTTGTCATCAAGTATTTTGTGAACCATACTGCTAACCTGCAATGATCTCCTTATCTTTATCAGTTCTATTTTTGTTGCACTAACATTTTTCCCAAATGACATTTCGATGTACTATAGTTTACTTGTTTCCCTTATAATACTGCTGAATATGTTTGTCTTTAATTTTAGTTAGTTCCCCTTCTGGTAAAGCAGCCAATATATCCCATGCCCTGCTCAGCGTTTCATCCAAATTTCTATTTTCATCAGGACTTTGTTTTAGAAAATGCGTCTCAAAATTATCCCCAGCGTCAAGATATTTCAAATCAACTCCGGTTAAACCCGCCTTTCCTACAATCTCTGCCAGTGCTCTTACCTCTTGGGCTCTAGAATAAGCATCGTATAATTGATTGCCAACCTCCATATGATCTGATCTAGTTTTTCCTTCTCCAACACCATCCTTCATTAATCTAGAAAGTGACATCATAACATTGACCGGTGGATATATTCCCTTTCTAAAAAGGTCTCTTCCCAGGACAACTTGTCCTTCCGTAATGTAACCAGTCAAATCAGGTATAGGATGTGTAATGTCATCTGCGGGCATTGATAATATCGGCATTTGAGTAACACTTCCGCTCTTTCCTTTAATTCTCCCTGCTCGTTCATAATTATTCGCCAGATCAGTATAGAGATATCCAGGATATCCTTTCCTTCCAGGAACTTCTTCTCTAGCGGCGCTGATTTCCCTCAGGGCTTCGGCATAATTGGTCATATCAGTTAGTATTGCCAATACATGCATACCTAGATCAAACGCAAGATACTCTGCTACAGTCAAGGCCACTCTTGGAGTTATGATTCTTTCAATTGCAGGGTCATCTGCTAGATTAATAAACAAAACACTTCTTCTCAAAGCACCTGATTCCTCCAAGCTCCTTTTGAAGTACTGTGCTTCAGAGTACTGGACACCAATAGCCGCAAATACCACAGCAAAATCTTCGTTGGTCCCTACAACAGTAGCTTGTCGTGCAATTTGTGCCGCCAATATATTATGTGACATTCCAGAGCCAGAAAAAATAGGCAACTTTTGACCCCTGACAAGTGTTAGCATTCCATCAATAACAGATACTCCGGTTTGAATGAATGAAGTTGGATATTCTCGGCTCTGTGGATTCATTGGCTCTCCGTTCACGTCAAGGAATTTATCAGCAACAGGATCAGGTAAGCCATCATTTGGTCTTCCAAGCCCATCGAACACTCGTCCGAGTAGTTCTTGAGACACTGGCATGGTCATAGTTTTTCCGAGAAACTTTACTTTTGTTCCAGTTATAGCCAGTCCAGTTGTTCCTTCAAAAACTTGAACTACTGCTTTGCCGAATCCTATTTCCAGAACTTTTCCTAATCTTCTTTCACCTTCATCTGTTTCAATTTCCACCAGTTCGTCAAATGATGCTTTAGTCACACCATCAATTACCATAAGTGGTCCTTTTATTTCAGCAATTTTCGTATATTCTATTCCAGTAGTTTTAGACAGAGACCTTTACCTCCTCAATGTTACCTTTGAACGAATCGGATAACTGCTTGTCTATTTCTTCTAACTTTGAAATCTCCTCATCTGTAACTTCAAACTTTGCCCTTAATAGAGTGGTAATTATTGGCAGTGCTCTGATATCTGCTAAGGATTTTCCCTCTTTTAGAGCCTTTTGTGCTTCTTTGTAAAACTTTACCATCAATCTAACCAATTTCAATTGTTTCGCCGGACCACAATAAGTATCAACTTTATCAAAAGAGTTTTGTTGCAGTATCCCAATCTTTATCATTCTGGCAACTTCTAGAACAAGTTTCTCCTCGTCGGGAAGCGCCTCAGGTCCCAACAATCTAACAATTTCTTTTAGTGTATCCTCACGCTGCAATATATGATAGGACTCTGCTCTCAGATCATACCAATCAGGACTTACGTTTTCTTTCCACCACTTAGATATGTCTTCAAGATATCCAGAGTAAGACTGCATCCAATTAATTGACGGATAATGCCTTGAATATGCTAATCTGGTATCTAGCGCCCAAAAAGTCTTGATGAATCTAATTGTGTGAGTTGTTACTGGTTCGGTGAAGTCTGCTCCAGATGGAGATACTGCACCAACCAATGTCACGGATCCGGAACGATCTGGTGACCCAAGTGCTCTGATTCGTCCTGCTCTTTCGTAAAATTCTGCGAGTCTTGAAGCCAAGTACGAAGGATAACCCTCTTCTGCTGGCATTTCTTCCAAACGACCTGACATCTCTCTGAGTGCCTCTGCCCATCTACTTGTAGAATCAGCCACAAGAACTACGTCATAGCCCATGTCCCGATAATACTCTGCCATAGTAACACCAGTGTAGATTGATGCCTCTCTAGCGGCAACAGGCATGTTACTAGTATTAGCTACAAGTACTGTTCTTTCCATTAATGGTCTCTGAGATCTGGGGTCAATTAAATGTGGGAATTCAACAAGAACTTCTGTCATTTCATTTCCTCGTTCTCCACAACCAATGTAGACTACAACCTTGGAATCTGCCCATTTAGCTATTTGATGTAGTGTAACAGTCTTACCTGTGCCAAATCCGCCTGGAATAGCACCCGTTCCACCTTTTGCTATAGGGAAATAAGTGTCAATGATTCTCTGACCGGTAACCAGCGGTACTGTAGGATCATATCTTTCTGCATATGGACGTGGTTTCCTAACTGGCCATTTATGATACATCTTTAATTGAATTTTATCTCCGTTCTTACTACTGGCCTGTCCAATGACATGTTCTAAATCATACTCTCCTTCCTTGGCAATATCAGTAAGAGTCGACTCGGGATAATTTGGAGGCACCAATATTTTGTGAGTTAACAAAGGCGTTTCCTCTACTGTCCCAAGGACTGAACCTCCAAAAATAGTATCATCTTTTTTTACTAAGGGATTAAATTTGTATTTCTTCTTCATATCAACAGGGCTTGTAGTAATCCCTCTACCAATGAATGCTCCTGACTTTTCAGCAATCTCATCCAATGGTCTTTGTATACCATCATAAATTCTTCCAATAATTCCTGGACCGAGAAGGACTGAAAGTGGCTGACCCGTACCTATTACATCTTCTCCCGGTTTGAGGCCAGATGTTGATTCATAGACTTGAATAAACGCTACGTCTCCAGTTAATCTGATAACTTCTCCAATTAGTTTTGAATCACCAACCTCCACCGTCTCATACATTTTTGCAGATGACATTCCATCAGCCTTAACTGCTGGACCGCTAACCCATACTATTCTTCCTTTTACTACCATCTACTTTTTCTCCCCTCTAAGCAGTTGGACTATGGCTTTCCTTATTAAAGGTTTGAGACTTTCAATATTAGAATCCAGTGTGTTATCCAATGTCATTGTTCCGTCCACTGAAGTCGCTTTTATTCCGCCGATTATATCTAGAAAATCGTCGGATACACTTATTTTCATGTTTTTGCCGGTTGGTTCTTGTGAGGATATCTTCCTAACTAGCTTTTGGTCGGCTTTATTGCATTGTATGACAATATCAGAACCTAACTTTGAAACACTGTCCTGTATCATCTTGGTCAGCAATTTTTCATAATTTTTTTCATTATTACTTTGGGCAAGTTTTTCTTTTGCTTTAGTAAAAATTTCATCAATTGCCGATTCGATTATGATGAGCTCTTTGTTCCTGGCGTTTAAGGTGCTAGATCCTATTATTTGTCGTTTTAAATTTTCAGCCTGTTTTTTTGATGATTCAATAATAGCGTCATATTCAACTTGAAGAGTGCTCTTGGAAGATTCTAAATTTTTTAATGAATTCTGAAGTGCAGAATCAATCTCAGAAATTAATTCTGATTCTTTTTGTGAAAGAACTTTATCAAGGGTTCTTTCTAAAGAATTTAAACTCATTCATTGACTTTTTCAGAACTACGTGATTTTAATCTTTTGATGGGATCCCAAGTAAAAGAAAAATAATTTAGGTAGCTTGTCTGAATTTCGGATAAACCGTTATCATGTGAATATCAGTTGGAATCATAATTCACTTTTGCGTTTGGTATAATGTAACTATAAACCCCTGCATACTTCGCAGGTAAATGTTCCTTCAGAATACATTAGCACATCTGACCATTCTCCACATTCATCACAATATCCAGACACAGTAGATGCCGGTCTACCAATCTCCCCTCTAATCATGGCAGCCTTTTCTGACACTACATCGACTAGTTCTGGAGTTACAGCGATAACGTCGGAACTTGAAATTATTCCTGCTAATCTGTCTTTGTAAACAACGCCCAATCTCTTGATATTATTTTTTCTTAATATCCGTGCGGCTTCAGTTATACCTTCTCCTGCTTCGACGGTGTGAATTGGTTGCATTACTTTTTCTGCCTCAACAGATGATGGCTCCAAATTGCTCGCCACAACCTTTGATACAACGTCCCAATCAGTGACAATTCCGACGGGTTTTTCATTTTCAGTTATAATTACACTGCCAATAGTATGCTCTTTCATTTTCATTGCGATGTCAGCAATGTTATCGCTTTGAATAGCTGTGATTACGGGGCTGTTCATAATATCCCTTACAAGCACTCTTGTCGTCATGTTTGCATCTGTATTTTCAACTAGTTTTTTTGCCACAATATAATTTAGGATATTTGGTTTAATTATCTTTCTAATCTCCATCTGTACAATTTGATCGTTCAAAAAGATGGGGAGGTAAAAAAATAGATTTCACTAACTTAATTCCATTCATTCGTTGACATTATCATTGATGGCTTGTCCCCTTTCCGCTCGCTCTATTTTGGATTGTCCTGGAGGCAGCATTCTTATAAATTCATCCAAGGATATCTTTTTACAATATTCTGCCAGACCCTGATCAAATTCAGAAATTGCTCTTACGAATTCACTTTTAACTTTCTTTGCAAGATTCATCGGATCGGTCCCACCAGGTAACAATGAGGCAAATACCAAGCTTCGTTTTCTGACAGCATTCAAGGGTCCACAAACAATTGAATATTTTTTTTCAATCTGTATCAGCCCTATTGAAAGTTTTAATTCAATACCTTTGCAAAAATTTCTCTTTCCTTCAATGACAAAAGAGCCTTTTGGAAGAAATTGACCCGTTGGCGCTCCTTTCTTTACCTGATTAGGGAATACCCAGTACGCATCTCCGCTTGATAATCCCTCCTTCCACGCTCTGCTAAATGATATTGTTGCTTGGGCAGCCTCCTCGACATAGCTGCTATCTTGTTTTTCTTGATTGTTAACATTCTTTACTAGGAAAAAAGGCGAACCGTGAATTTCTGCATGAAAGATAATATCATTTTCAGTCATGTACTTACGAATAATGGCAGAATTTGAAGACGCATCTCTACCACCTATTACTAAATATCCATCACTAGTAACAAACCAACGATATCTCTCATACCACTGTTTTGATTCTAATTTACTGAATTGAATTTTTTCATGAATTTTTTGTGTTTGATTTTGTAGTTTTTCAACTCTTAATCTCAGCTCTTCACTAGCTTTGTCTATGTTGATAGCTCCTCGCTCCAATTCTTTCGCTCTGGAAAACAATAGGGATGAAAATTTTGGGATACTTGATTCAAACTTGATTCGTTCATTCTGTATATTCCAATAAGTAATGCCATTTTCCTTTACAGTCTCAGAGTCATTATTTTCCAAGAGGCTTCTAACCGCACTATCGTTCATATCTTCAATACCCATTGAAGAAAGATTCATTAGTTCATGGGCAACTCTTCTAAGATTTTGTGATCTAGTAATTACTTGCGTTTTAGCTTTGTTTTGTTCTTCTAAATCATGTTCAAGTTCCAAAATTTTTCTGTCCGTTTCTTCGGTCTTCAGACTCCTCCCGATCGAAATTATTTCGTTACTAAGTACTTGATCTATTCCATCCATGTATGATTCAATCTTCTTGGCGATAGAGTCTCCTGACATTACAATAGGTGATGCATCAATTGCTAAACCGAGTTTGTCTACAATAATTGATGGTTCATGATTTGTTTCATCTATGACTTTATTTGTAATTTCTTTGGTCTTATCATAAATAATCCCTACATCATTATCGCTAAGGTTGTTTGCATACTTTGCGCTAATTCCCGAAGGTAGTAATATTTCTTCTACGTACTTTCTTGGTAAAGATGTACATTTGGCTAACCATCTTACTAAATCCGTATTTTCTGGTTGCGTGTCCCTGCTCTTTTTCATGCCTTCGAAGGAAATTTGAAAAACGTCTTCACCTCTATTTGGTGGCAGAACATATTCTAGCCCAGTCTTCAATATTCTGTGCCTTACTTCGACAGGATTCAGAATCCAAAGTATCTTCATCGATTCATCGCATAAAATGATATTACCCTTTCCGAAAATTTCAACTACTAATTTCCTTTCTTTATCATCTTTATTTATAAAATGAAGAAAGAAAATTCTCTCGCTTCCAGGCTGCGATACAGAGTTTATTTTAGCCCTTTCAATTTCGCGACTTAATATGCTTAGAAGCTGGTTCTCTTCCATTTGCTTGTATTTCTTGCTTGTAATCCATATCCCCTTGGTTGAAACAATAAGATTGATATCCGACTCCGTGGGATGATGTAATTTCAAAAGAATCGAATTTTTCGTAATAGAGGAGATATTACTAACGTAGTAACTAGACGTTATCTTTGAACTAATCTTGTTTACGAGGTAATGAAGCTCAATACCTGATAATTCCATATAAGTGATTTTAACGAGGATGAATATTAATTAAAATAAAAAATTCAAATTTACAATCGAAAGGAATTAAACCTGCATTTAATGTGAAAAAAGTAATTGGAACAAATCGATAAGATATATTATATGAGAGCCTTGACAGGCGTAATCTGCGGTGTTATCCTTGGTTTTATCCTTAATCCTTCAAACTACTCGGCGTCCATGCCCATAATAATAGCCCTTGGACTATTTTTCTATATTATGTCGTATGTCATTGCAAAAAGAATTGGCTTGAGAGTAAAGACTGAAGACAGGAAAAAAATTCCTACCAATGGGATCTTTCCATTTATCTTTTTGCTATTAATGTTCATGATTGTTACATATACTGGTTTACACGCATGAGAGAACGGTTTAAAAGAATTTGATTCAAAAGTTCATGTAGACACAATGATATGGAACTATTCAACGCCAGGCATACCGGATGAATTGTTTGAAAGGTCAGAGAAGGTCCCCATCACAAAAGAGGAGATACGCTCAATCGT
The DNA here is from genome assembly GCA_023251115.1 of Nitrosomicrobium frigidum (SeqCode). Lineage (GTDB taxonomy): Archaea > Thermoproteota > Nitrososphaeria > Nitrososphaerales > Nitrososphaeraceae > TA-21. The sequence goes on from JAHEZK010000010.1 coordinate 30,773, forward strand.
ATTGAGTAAATTACGCCTCAGGAGTGGCTATTCTGTTATTGATGTAGGATCCGGGAGTGGTAGTATTACCGTAGAGGTTTGCCTTCAAGTAAATTCTAAAAATGTATATGCAATTGATGCGGATAAAAACGCCATAGAATTAACAAGGAAAAATCTGGATAAATTTGGGGTGTCCGCGAATCTAATTCATTCCAAGGCAGAAGAAATCTTACCTTCATTGCCAACCGTTAATGCAATCGTTATAGGGGGAACAAAGGGTAAAACTGAAAAAATTATCGAGCTTTGTGTATCTAAATTAAGGAAGGACGGAAGATTAGTCATTGACACCATCCTGATTGAAACAATGTACAAAGCCCTAAAGTCCCTCAAGAAGCAAAAAATGCACGAAATTGAAGTTACTCAAGTCATAATATCAAAAGGGAAAGATTTTCCAAGCGGGACAATGCTTGTTTCTAGAAATCCAATTCTGATTTTGTCTGCAACTAAAATGTAAACTACCCATTTTAGTGATTCACCGTATCTGCTTTGTCCTGAGTTGAACCTACAGCTAGCTGCATCTTTACTTTAAATAACTCATTTTTTACAACTGAAAACATGAAGCTTTCATGCATAGGGTGTGGACCTGGCGATCCGGATTTGCTGACAGTGAAAGCCGTGGATAGGATCAAGAATGCAAATGCCATATTTACTCCGACCTCCAAGGAAGGCAAGCCTAGCATTGCTTTATCAATAGTAAAAAAATACGTAGACGAAGCAACCACCAGTATTACAAACCTTATATTTCCTATGATAAAGGATAAAGATTCTCTAAAATTACAGTGGAAAACAAATTCGCAGTTAATAGCTGAAGCTGTGCTTTCTGGAAAAAAATGCGTATACTTGACTGTAGGCGATCCTTCTTTATACAGTACCTGGAATTATCTTCACAAAGAATTCAGGCAAAACTATAATGATATAGAAATTGAAATCATCCCCGGAGTTCCGTCATTTTTTGCATTCGCAGCCCAGGCAAAAATGAGTCTTGTGGAAGGTGATCAAACTCTTGGTATCGTTCCTGCATGCTATGACTTGGATAAAATAAGACATACCGTGGCATCATGTGATTCAATAATTTTTCTTAAGGATGGAAGATACTTCGATAGCGTGGTAGAAATTCTCTATGAAACCGGTTTTAACGATAATTCTGTCATTACTATAGCTCAGGACGTATCTGTGGATGAAGAAATTTTAGAAACAAAGAAATTAAAAGATTTACGAAACACAAAAAATCCCGCTGGCAAGTATTTTTCAATAATGGTGGCTAGAAAAAATGATTGAACCTAACACTATTTACTTTGTTGGGTCGGGACCAGGAGATCCTGAGCTTATCACGCTGAGAGCAAAAAAATTATTGGAAAATGCAGATGTCATCGTATATTCGGGTTCGTTACTCAACCCAAAACTCCTTGAATACGCCAAAAAAGATGCGGTCCTTCATGACGCAGCTCTAATAGATAGAAACAAGATTTATGAAATATTAAGGGATTCGACCAAGCAAGGAAAACTTGCTATTCGTTTTCACGACGGAGATCCAGCACTATTTAGCACAATAAGGGAACAAATTGATAAACTGGATACAGACGGCTTACGTTGTAAAGTTGTTCCAGGAATAACCGCCATCTTAGGTGCAGCCTCTTCACTAAATTTAGAATTAACTCTACCCGGAATTACTCAAACTCTTATTATTACGAGGGCAGAGCTTAGGACTCCTGTTCCAGATCGAGAAAGAATATCTAACTTGGCTACGCACGGTGCCACTATGGCCTTTTATCTAAGTGTTCATCTGATAAGAAACATTGTGGATGAATTACTTAGGGGAGGAGTCTATCAAACTTCAACTCCTGTTGCCGTCATTTACCGTGCTACGTGGGACGATGAGAAAATAATAGTTGGAACTCTTGACAACATTGCTGAAAAGGTGAATGAGGCCAAGATAACCAAGACAGCAATAATTATCGTTGGAAATGTTATTAACCCAAGTAGCTACGAATTTTCAAAGGTTTACGATCCACAATTCACACATGGCTATAGGAAAGCTAATACTGATAGTTCTGAATAATACCGTAGTAGGTAACAATTCTAATGTTGGTTTGTTTTAAGGCTCTACCAGCACGACAAAATGCACGTCTAGAAGATTTCCTCGTCCTTTCTCATCCCACCCAGACCAGCCTTAACTTTTGATGCGCACTCTATACATAGGTCCTCAGAAAATGGAAAGCTCTTCACGCATTCTTTGCATACCGGTTTTCCACAACTAGGGCATTCCTTAGTAGATGTCTGTGTGTTACACAAGGTGCAAATATTATTCTTCATTATCATAATTACGGTCTCTAAGGCTAAAAGCATATCGCAACTTATGCCGTATTGGGAAGAACTAATTTAATAATTCAAAATAAAATACTAGAAAAAAATTGTCAAATATAAAAGTCACTGGCTTTACTTTTATTCAAGATAATGGAATTCTTGAGATTTCTTTATGATCGATATTGGACCAAGCGCCCATTGGCATTGGATTCTCTTTTGTCTCTGATTTCTTTATTCCAGTTATTTCATTAATGATAACTTCAGTGGCGCGCATTGGAGGCCAAGCCATCGCAACATATTCACCGATATTACCAGTTTTTTCTAATGAGGCGGGCAGTAACTTTTCCTCTGAAAAACCCATTGAGACAAGTTTATGCTTTAGAGTATCTATCAGATCACGCTGTCCATGTACAATTAAATGAACAGGCTTTGAATAATCAATTGTCGACATTTAACTAAGTCTCCTCTCATTCACTCCTATAAACATAATTGTCTAAATAATATTGCTGACAAGTATCGTCATGTCACACTTCGATCTTCATATGACAATGATCTTCCCTGAAGACATTTCAGATAGGATTTCCGCCTTTATGGGAGGAAGTCTCGACTTTCCTTTTGTTAGGAAGGATGAATTAATATCACTTTTATATCTATTCGGAAGAAATAACCCAGTACTCTCTCATCCCGACAAAGTTCTTGCAGTTGCAAACAAGACTATTGAAACATTAGAGCATAGCATGGAAAAGTACAAAAATGGTCCAACGTCTTTATTCGATTCAGAATTTGTCCGAGATAATTACATACGTAGGCAATTACAAATAACTGTTGATAAAAATAAAAATCATCACAAAGTTATATCCGAAATAAATGATAAGGGAATTATAAATGACCCCGTAATATTATCTGAATGTTTTTCACAGCATGTGTCATTCTATAACCAAAAGTATTCATTTTTCTTTTATGGACCGCTAAAGGATAATGAATTGATACATGACCTTCGCAGTCAGTTATCGGGCAGAATAGTTATGCTTGGATACAATAAGAAACAAGACGAACTACCATTCGAGCACCCCATAATTCCACTATACGTGTGGGCAAGAGAAAACCTTCTCAAAAGTTCCTAGAGTAAATAAATGAAAATGTCCAATAACAGATCCACAAAATAATCATTTAATCTACAAGATCGAATGCTAAATGTAGTGGAAGACCTAATATGCCCTTAGCCTTTATATTTATTAGTTACCAATTATGGAAAAGGTAACTCAAAAGGTATTATGTATGATGCAGGGTTTGCACTCACAGGCCTAGTGCTTTTGAAAGGGTCTTCGTTGTTTTGTGCCGAGTCTTGTGCGTGGGTAGTTAGAGGCATGAATGGAAATATCTTGATATCGTTCCTTAAACAGGACTCAAAAATCCCGCAGTATTCAAAATATGGGGATTTAAAGCCTTCTTCGTAATTCATCCAAAAAGGAGAATAAATAGTAATCCCAGATGCAAATATCATTTGTGAAGATTGGAAAGAGACAATGACTGTGATAATAAGAATAGATAACAGGAAGCAAATTGCCGATGAATGATATTTTTTGTCTGTGTTCAAGCAATATGAGATTTAATATTAAGTATATTTAGAATGCTTCAACAAAATTAATAAGATAATTGGATAAATGAATGCAAGAATCTAATTCCTAAATAGGTAATAGACAATGCTACGCTTAATATTTGCTAGAAAAAATCACAGAATTTTTTTATCAAAAATTTATGGTATCTCGTCAGTCCTCCACGGATGCAAGTTGTCGAAGTATTCCCTCAAATGATTTTGAATGAAAAGCAAGATTAGAATTGACTAAAATCCAAGATCTGACTATTTTTACTAGTATTTTATTCTGCAACTTGACATTCAATGATCATCTTAAAGTTAACCCGTAATGATAGGGACGCTAATGAAAGAAAAGATAATTGAAATACGAAAGCTGTATTCTAAAATGGATCTGGACAATTCAGACTTTCTTACTTTCTTTGATCTCGAGCATTTGCAGGCCGGTATACTAAGATTAAGACCAGGCGAAATTGATACACAGGAGCCACATTCAATAGATGAGGTCTATTTTATCTTAGAAGGGGATGGATTCATAGAAATCGGAAATAACTCATACGAAATAAAGAAAGATCTATTCATTTATGTTCCGGCAGAAGTTAAACACAGGTTTCATGGGAATACACAAGAGATATTGGTACTATATTTTTTCAGTGGTTAACCTAAAATAATTACTTGGACTATTACGAGCATGGTGTTATAGCTGTACAGTAGCGTACAATATCCTATGATAAATTCATCGGCATTGCTTCCAAATGCTTGGCTAGAACCATCAAAACTTCAATCTTTCTTTTAGGATAATTTGCAAAGTTAAGCGCTTGATCAATAAAGTCTGAAATTGGTACGGCTTCTTCTCCGACAACTTCGATACCCTTTTTAGTCAATAAATAGGATTTTGTGACTGGAGAAGCCTGTACCCCATTTAAAAAGTAATGCTGGGAATCTAACATCGATTTACTTGCCTTCGAGTAAACTTCCTTCATGTATTCAATTTCGACTGCAATACTTTCTTCTAAAATACTCATTCGCTTAACTAATTCATTGACCCTTTTTACAGATTCAAATACCATGATAAATCTACCTGATTATTTCAGTAATTGCATTTCAGTCGGAATCTATTCTTAATTCGTCTTTTTTGGTTTCTTGTTCTTGTAGTTTCTTAAGTTCGCTAACCAGAAACTGTTTATACTTTTCTCTTTCTTGTTCACTCATTTTGTCCAAATTAGAACTCAAAGATAGACCCATAGCTGACAACCTGTCTATCACATCCATAGCCATAAACTTGCCAACGTTTCCAACTCTCATTACTACATCTAACTGCTTTTGCATAATGTTGTTAACGGAGTCTGCATCTGCTGCTGTATCTATACCTCTCGATGTGATCTTGTATTTGCCGCTTTCCGTCTCACTTATCAGGCCTTCTTCTAGCAATCTCCCTAACATTGGATAGATTAGACCTGGAGAAGGTTTCCATCTTCCTCCACTTTGCAAAATAGCTTTATCAATGATTTCCTTTCCAGTCATAGGTTCCTCTTCTAGGAGACCAAGAATGTAATGTCTTGAAAAGCCTCTTGGAATAGCACTGCCTACCCTGGCTAGCCAATTAGATAACATATCACTAGTAATATCGCTAGCGATATATTTAGTTTTTTGTGCTTAAAGTTCTGGTAAGTTATCGGGGTCTGAATGATAGGTGGTAAGTTAGGGTGCTGAAAACCACCATTTTGATTAAATATCCTCTCATTCTAAGAGGAATTAATTGGGAATTCGAAGGGAAATTGGTTTGGTGGTATTAGGAGCAGTACTAACTTACATCATTCCCAATACCGCTGGATCACTGATTCCATTCTTCGCCCATATATTCACCCTTCAATCAATTCCAGTGGACTACTTATCGGCAATATTAGGTATAAGCGCAATAATTGGTCTAACCTTGATTATATACCATCTGATTCAACTAATACGAAACAGAAAAAGGAAATCGAATGTAACTGTCACAGTAAAGACCGCTAACGAAAAACTCGATGATTTGATACGGGAAATTGAAGATTTCACTACCAGATGGCAAGAGGGAAGTGGTGGTTGGAGTGGATATAGAATGTGGATCGAAAAAAATATTTTTGTAGGGGACAAAAACCAAATAAGGAAATTCATACAACACGGGACAAACATACACACTAAAATTAATCAGGTAAAAAAATTAGAAATTTCTGAATTCAAAAATGCATTAGATCATCTTACAGAAGTGACCGATCGTCTAGTTCAATTATTATTGGAAATGAAGAGAATTTATTGGAATATGGATAAGTCGAAAATTATCTTAAATTCCGACCCTGAAATACCAAATAGAATAATTTCTGATGGTGATAAAATTTGTGATGATCTGGAGGCGGCTGTAAATCATTTACATATTCTGAAAAAACATTTACCATAATATGTAACTACCATTTCATAACTTGATTGTCCAAGTGAGAAAGTTTTGATTGCCTATTCCAACACGGTAAATGTTTGTAATAATCATGTTCAAAGTAAAATGTTTTCTGACATTGGTTACAAGTAAATGGAATTTCTCTTGGGGTTCTACTTTCTGTTTTCAATATATTC